>JAEYRC010000298.1 GCA_023409675.1 Bacteroidota bacterium | reverse complement strand
GTCTTTAAGGGTATCTTCACCTGCACTCCCTGCAGCGCCTGCCGGTCATGCATGGCCGCACCGATTACGAAGGACTCCCCTTTAAATGAATATTTCTCCTGGATTAGACTGGCAAAAGATGTTGATGTTGACATTTTAGACTGATTCTTTAGTTAGGATAGACTAAACGGAGGGTTTAGATTTCTTCATCGCGTTCAAGCATGAGAATGGCGCTTTGCGGAACAATGAAATATTTCTCACCCTCATACATCACTTCTGTGGCCCCGCTGATAAGAAATATTGCCAGATCGCCTTCTTTCGCCTGCAGCGGAACATACTTCACCTGTTCTTCATCACTTTTCCAGGGTTCATTGTCAACCGGCATGGGTATGGCATAGCCAGGCCCGGTTTTTATAACATAGCCTTGTTGTACTTTTTCCTTCTCCCGAACACCGGGTGGAAGAAATAAACCGCTGTTGGTACGGTCTTCCGGAGTAGCCGGCCTGATCAGCATCCTGTCGCCGATAACGATCAGTTTCTTAAGAACATTATCATTAGTAAGTCGCATGGTCATCAGATATATGTACTTCCGGGTCAGAAACCCCGAATATTAATTAGTGCCAAATTAACAAAATATTACCGACGGGTGCATATGCCGTTAATTTGATTTAATTTTAATTACAGATAATAATTCAGCTCATTTAAAAATTTACACAATGGAAGGCAAGAAAACAAAAATATTATTATGTGAAGACGATGCAAATCTGGGAATGGTTTTAAAGAATTATCTTGAACTGAATGATTTTGATGTAACTCTTGAACGCGACGGAAGGCTTGGCCTTGCCGCATTTCAGCGTGAAAAATTTGACCTGTGCCTGCTGGATATTATGATGCCGAATATGGATGGCTTTACTCTGGCCGAGGAGATCCGCGATGTGGACCCCGATATTCCCTTGTTTTTCCTGAGTGCCAAAACCATGAAAGATGATATCATCCAGGGCTATAAACTGGGTGCCGATGATTATATCACCAAACCTTTCGATAGTGAAGTACTGCTGTTGAAGATAAAGGCGATACTGAAAAGAAATGAAGAATCCACGAAAGAACTGGAAAATAAAGAGTATGACCTGGGCTCTTATCATATCAATCCCAAACTTCGGGAACTTAGCCAGGGAGGTAAAATGCAAACACTTTCACCTAAGGAAAATGAATTGTTGAAATTGCTGGCCGAACATATGAATGATCTTTTACCCCGCGAGCATGCGCTCAAAAAAATCTGGGGCAGCGATACCTATTTCAATGGCCGGTCGATGGATGTGTATATTGCCAAGCTGCGGAAGTACCTCCGTGAGGATTCCAACATCGAGATTGTAAACATTCATGGCAATGGTTTCCGGCTGGTGGTTCCTGCTGTACCCGCTTCCTGATATCTACCATTAGCATTAATAAAAGTTCCCGCAGTTTTGCTGGCAGTTGTATTGGAACTCAACTGTACTGCATCACCTGCGGGAACTGTCTTTTTATCCCAGAACCCTAAAAGGCTTTTTTCGTATCCTGCGCCTTAATGGCATCGAGCATTTCCTTCACTGCGCGTTCAAGCTGCTTATCCTTACCGGCAAGCAAAGATTTAAAATCATTCTCTACAACAATATCCGGCTCTAGCTGCAAATTTTCGGATGGGCGATTTTCTTATCCGATCGTAGCCACCATGGGAATACCGAATACAATGGTCGGATCAATCTGTTGTTCCCACCACACTGCTGTACCGGTTCCCGGAACAGGCATACCGATCAGCTTGCCGATGCCCAACGCCCTATAAGCATAGGGAAATATAAACGCGTCGGAATAATTGCTTTCACTCATCAGCACCGTTGATGGTTTGGTCCATTTATTCAACGGATCGCCGGAGTTGGTTTTCGCGCCCTGAGGCGAGAAAGTGATGTATTGTTTTCCGTTCAGGAAGGTAACCAGGTCATCATGAAGCCAGCCACCACCGTTGAAACGGGTATCTACGATCAGCGCTTCCTTATCAGCCGAACGACCCAGCACATCTTCATAAACGGTACGGTAGCTGCCATCGTTCATACCCTGTACATGCACGTAACCCACTTTACCGCCGGATAGTTCATCAACCATGCTGCGCATTTTTTCAATCCAGCGTTTATAGAGCAGGTTTTGTTCTTCTCCGAGGGAAATTGGTTTGATCACTTCTTCCCAGCTTTGTTTCGATGCCGGATCATAAAAGCTCAGCAACACCTGCTTATCGTTCTTCCGGTTCAAAAGTTTCGGCCAGGGCATGTCTGTAGTGATCTCTTCCCCATCAATCTTCTGAATCAACACCCCTGACTTTACTTTGGTAGCTGCATTCGTAAACGGACCGCCATTCAGCACCTCCATTACTTTAATTCCCTTACCGCCATAGGCTTCATCAAATAATAAGCCCAGGCTGGGGGTATTATCGGTGTTGACCTGTGGGGGTGAATAACGGCCTCCTGTATGCGAAGCATTCAATTCACCCAAAAACTCACTCAGCAATTCCTGGAAATCATAATTGTTGTTGATATGAGGCAGGAACCGTGAATAATTAGCATGATACATTTTCCAGTCAAGGCCATGAATTTTCGGGTCATAGAACTTTTTGGCCACCTGGCGGTATGCATGATCGAGGATATACGCGCGTTCGGCAGCGGATTGCAGCACCATTTCACCATTCACCATAACCGGGCTGGTTCATCCGCTCTCAGCATCTACCATCATGATCCTTCCGCCACTCACAACGAATAGATTTTTTCCATCCTTCGACACGTCCATTCCCGCAGGGCCGCCATCCAGTTTGGCCACCAGCTTGGTTTCCTGGGTTCGGGTATTGGTACTCCACAGGTCATAACCCTTTTCCATTCGCGCGATAAAGAAAAGTTTTTCGCCATCCTTGCTCAGCAGGTAATCCGAAATATTTCCGGAATTGATGGTCAGCTTTTTTTTGCGGTTATCCAATCCGGTAAGGTTGGGTTCCCAGCCCTTGGCGGGTGGATCAATTTTAAGCTTCGACGTATCTTTTTTCGCCTCTTCTTTTTCCTTATCTTCTTTTTCTTTCAGCAGGTTGAATTCATCTTTGGTCAGGGTGAAACGATCATAAGCTTCCTGGTCAAAGAACATGGCATATACATCTACTTCTCTCGCGCCCTGGTAGGCCAGCGGACGTTTACCATCTTTGTCGGTCAGCCATAATAAGGCCTTACCGCCAAAAGCCCACTTTGCTCCACCATCACCAAACCCGCTTTGGGTCAGGTTAATCCGCTCTCCCGATCCGTCAGCTTTCATGAGGGCGATTTCAGATGTCCCGAATTTGCCTTCGTTCGAGTTGAAAGCGATCCACTTTCCATCGGGCGACCATTCAAACTGCTGATCGCCATCGGCATAGGAGTAGTTAACGCCCAGGGGCAGAATTGTTCTGGATTTCTTTGAAGAAATATTGTATACTTTGATGCTGTTGCGTTCTTCCAGGTAGGCAATCTCCTTTCCATCCGGAGAAAATTCGGGTTGAAATTCTTCTGCAGCAGTAGCTATCAGCGGCTCCTCCTTCAATACAGTAGAAGCATAAAAGTAGGGCTCTTCTTTGCGAACAATAGAAGCCTGGTAAATATCCCAGCTGCTGCCCCTTTCGGTTGCAAAGATCAGGGAACGGCCATCGGTAGAAAACTGCACCGAGCGTTCTTGTTGCGGGGTATTGGTAATGCGTTTGGTGATTCCTCCTTCAACGGAAGTAACAAAGACTTCTCCCCGTACAATAAATGCCAGTTCCTTGCCATTTGGTGAAAGCACGGTTTGCGTAACGCCGGTATTTACAGGCAGAATTTTTTCGTTGTTGTTCCGGGTATCCAAAGCGATGCGAATATTTACTTTTTGCGGTGCCGCTTTGCCCGTCATGGTATAGATCTCTCCATTATAACCAAAGCATAGGGTATTATCAGTTGAACTGGTCAGGTGCCGGATCGGGTGATCTTTGAAGGTAGTGAGCTGAACCGGATCAGCCCCTTTAGCACTGGCATGAAAAATATTCTGACTGCCGTTACGTTCGCTGAGGTAATAGAAAGAATTACCATCTGCAGCCCAAACCGGTTCGCGGTCTTCCCCTTCGTATGGAGAAACTTTGGTGTACTCATCCTTTTTAATATCATATACCCAGATATCACGAGTGACGGAAGAATTATGCCGCTTCCTCCAGGCATCTTCATAACCTTTACGGTCCTGGAATATTATTTTATCGCCGCTTTTATTGTAGCGGGCAGATTCAGACCCTGCCGACAGCACCATCACGGGCCGTCCGCCGCCCACCGGCACAGTATACAGTTTAACAA
>JAEYRC010000216.1 GCA_023409675.1 Bacteroidota bacterium | reverse complement strand
CATTTATACTGCACCCCACCACCAGCCCCGGAGCAATCTTCGTGCAGGTTTACAGCGGCCCGGCACTAGACCGGAAAGGAACTTGTTATTTTATAAAAGCGGATGGAAGTTTTTTAGAAATGAAGACGGCTCAATAAGGAAGTTTAGCCTGGCGTCTCCTTTACCTTTGCTATTTTGGAGGCCTCCAATCTTCTGCTTTTTAAAGCAGGCTTTTCAGAGAGCAGCATTCATCCTTTGTAAATCTTGTATGGCATGCTGGCAATGCAATTATGTTCGCACAATTAAGAGGTAATCAGCGTATATAACGGAAACAAAAGAATTGACCGAATGTTATAAAGCAAAAAGATTTATCAATATTAAAATCAAAACTAGAACCTTTTATAAACGAACTGCAACACCGGCGGGAAAGAATATCGGGAGAAAATGAAAGAAGGTGTAGGAGACGATTCAATTGGTAAGGCTGCAGGTAACTTCAAATACCGGGAATATTGATCTAAGTATGCAAAAACTTAAACGCTGGCTTTATGCCTTCGCCATCCTCATCTTTTCAGCTTTGCTGGTGGCCTATGCTTATGATATTGAACAGGGCACACCCATCGGCCTGTCGAGTACACAGTCCGGGCGGCAGGAAATACTGATGAGTGTTGCCAGGGCCCTGGGATTTAAAGGCAGCATTGTAGTGGCTGTGTTGGCAACAGGTGCCGGTTTGTTAGCGGTAATTAAAAGACGACACCAGTCGAGAAAATAACATTTTTAAATGGAATATGGACTATAACATAACAACTGAACTTCAACCACATTTAGACTTTAACGAAAAGCTAGTTTGGACAGGTAGACCTAAAACTGGAATAGTTTTTAGATCATCAGACATTTTTTTAATACCGTTTAGTTTATTATGGTGTGGATTTTCAATCTTTTGGTTCACGACAGCATTGACATCTGGTGCACCATTTATATTTGCCATGTTTGGTCTTCCATTTGTTGTCATCGGAATAATAATGGTCTTCGGAAGATTCATAATTGACGCCAAACAAAGAGAAAAAACTTATTATGGTTTGACAGATGACAGAATTATTATCAAATATGGCATTTACACAAAGTCAATTAAATCATTAAATATAAAAACCTTGTCTGACATTGCATATGTTGAGAAAAATGATGGTAGTGGAACAATTAACTTTGGACAAAATAATCCAATTATGATATCGAGCAATGGTATGAATTGGTGGCCTGGAGTCAATGGGACTCCATCTTTGGATTTAATTCAAGACGTCAGACAAGTGTATAATAAAATTGTTGAAATTCAAAAAGGACATAAAGTAACGAACCGCTAACAACAGTTTTACAGCAATGAAGGCTGAGTGCAGGTTTTGGACATTTGTAGCTCTATTAACGCTAGTAAAAAAGGTTCTTCGAATGGTTTACCCGTTTTTTTCGACAGATACATATGCTTCTATTGGTGGAGAGATAAAGGAGAACGCAAGCAGAAAACCATTGGCGATTTAGCCAAAGGTAGTTGGTACAAATTCTCTCACTAAGTAGCTTTCCCGTATTACGTATATGTTTATGCCGACAGCACATATAAAGTTCACCGCCATGATGTAACCTTGCCAATTATTGAAAAACTAAAAAGCCTAAAAAGGTTTATAGAAAATTAAAGAGAAATAAAGTTCTTGTTATGCCACTGTCTGCAAATAAAGCTTTCCATTAAATCATCTCTCCCCCTATGCGCATAATTGCTGTCATATTTATCCTATTTGGTATTATTTCCGGCTTGCTGGGTGTACGGTCGTACCTGCATGACGATGCTTATGCAAAAGCCAGCACCACAGTAAAAGCTTCTGTAAAATCAGCCGAAGTGAAGCCAATGTCCGGAAAAGCGGTGGGTAGTATTCGCCTGGTGCTTGCTTTTTTGCGAGACGGCGTTGAGGATACTTTAGAACACCATTATTCAAAAGCCTATTCAATCAACGATCCACTGCCTACCCTGGAAGAATTGAATACCGCATCGCTTTATGTGCGCTATGTGCCAAAAGAAAAAAGTAGTAAAAACATCCCGGATTGGGTGATGGTGAGCAACAACGACAAACATGATGGTGTGTATGGCCGCTCAGGGTTTAACTGGATGATTAAATTTTTAATACTTGGAACGCTGTTGATGGTGTACAGTACGATTTCTAAAAAGAGGGCAAAAGCGTTGCAATTATAAAAGTGACAAACTATATGTTCACAGGAAATGTCGCCCCAAAAAATAATTTAAAGGGAAAGGTGCTTAATGGCTAAAAATTTCATCTCTTAAGGACAAAGATGTTATTTTATAATGCAGCTCATTATCAACTGAATCAATATGGAGAACGAAAAATGATTTGTCTATCTGGAGGTGCATATTTATTCAGACCAGACGGGACTTTGAATACATAAACATCAAATATTTACACCTTCATGCATTAGTAATCACCTGCTAAACATGCATAGCCTTTTCCGTTGCACTGGCCTGCCACAGCCGGAAGCCGCCGGAAAGATTATACACTTCCGGGAAACCGCTTTGCAGTAAAATCCGGGTAGCCAGATAGCCTCTTAATCCAATCTGGCAGTATAAGTAGATGGCTTTTTCAGATGGCAGTTCATCAAGGCGCTGACGCAGTTCATCAAGTGGTATGTTGACAGCTCCGGCAATATGGCCGGCTTCAAATTCGGTTTTCGTGCGCACATCCAGGATAAAATTATCGCTCTGTGTCAGCGAACTATCATCCCAGTAAACCGTTTTAACGCGTTGCTGAAGGATGTTTTCGGCGGCATAACCTGCAATGTTTACCGGATCTTTCGCTGAAGAGAAGGGTGGAGCATAGGCATGTTCAATCGCTGTAAGATCATAAATTGTTCCATTGCGTTTGATCACCGAAGCCAGGATATCAAGCCTTTTGTCAACCCCTTTCTGGCCAACCACCTGCGCCCCGAGTAACCGGCCATTAGCAGGAGAAAAGGCCAGTTGAATGGTCATCATTTCCGCGCCGGGATAATAGCCGGCATGTGAACCACTATAGGTGGTAGAAACATAGTGTTCTATACCTGCAGCTTTCAGGTGTTTAACCGCCATGCCTGCAGTTCCAACCGTTTGGTTGAATATTTTTACAATCGCCGTATTAATAGAACCTTCATAGCGTTGTACATTACCCAATACCATGTTGTTGGCTGCAATGCGTCCCTGCTTATTTGCCGGGCCAGCCAAAAATGTGGACATGGATTTAGTGGAGATAGGATTTTCAAATTCAATAGCATCGCCCACCGCGTAGATGTCAGGCTCAGAAGTTTGCAGGTATGCATTAACATAAATTCCGCCGGCTTCACCGATTTTCAATCCGGCCATTTTTGCTAAGCGAACGTCAGGCCGAACGCCTATAGAAAGAATAACAACATTGGCACTCATAGCATTCCCATTATTCAGCAATACGTTCAGGCTATCCTTTGCGTCTTGTTCAAAACCGTTGACGCTGGTATTTAAATAGAGTTGAATTCCTTTACTGCGCAAATGCTGTTGCACAAGTGCCGCGATCGGGAAATCTAAGGGAGCCATCACCTGACTGTTCATCTCCACCACCGACACCTCCATACCTAAATGTTTCAGGTTTTCGGCCATTTCCAGTCCGATAAATCCCGCGCCGATCACGACGGCTTTGCCTTGCGGGAACTGTTGAACATAGGATTTGATATAGTCGGTATCCGTAACATTGCGCAACGTAAAGATGCCGTTCAGGCCGATGCCGGGAAGTGGCGGACGAATCGGTTCCGCGCCGGGTGATAACAACAGCTTATCATATTTTTCGGTATAACTGTCGCCCGTTACCAGGTTTTTTGCGCTAACGGTTTTACTGATGGGATCGATGGCGATAACTTCTGTATGTACACGTACATCAATAGCAAATCGTGATTGGAAAGAAGCAGGTGTTTGCACAAATAATTTATTGCGATCGGAGATGACATCACCAATGTAATACGGCAAGCCGCAATTGGCATAGGAAATATGTTCGCTTTTTTCAAAGAGGATTATCGCTGCTTTTTCATCCATTCTTCTAAGTCTTGCCGCTGCGCTGGCGCCTCCTGCAACAGCGCCTATGATAATATATTTCATATAGGAATAAGTATTTGAATGATGTTTTCGGGTGCAAAAGGAATGTAAGTAAAGCTACATTGTTGTGACTTTTGTTACACCTGATCATTCTCATGTTTTCACAGGTATAAGGCTTTGCAAACCTGATTTATATCATCTTCATGGTGAAGAGTATAAATCCGTATACAGAGATAGAAGTTATTATACTTATCAACTCATCAGAACTCAATTCCTAAATTGACCATAGCAGGTCAAAGCAATACATCCGGGCGGTCATCACGTTGCGTTAAAAATTAAGTTCGCCGAAAGAAATAATCCGGCGGAATGCTATTTTGAAGAATATAT
>JAEYRC010000205.1 GCA_023409675.1 Bacteroidota bacterium | reverse complement strand
GTATTCGGTTCTGTGCTGGCTGAAATGCCCGTTATACTTTCAGACCATAATATTCTGTGAATGAAAATAGCTCAGTCTTTTACACATCGAAAACCAAGGTTGCTGGAAGCGCTTTTCACCTCTCCTTTTCCCCGTCCGCCCGCTTTATAGCGAATACAATACTGGTCACTGCACATGAAGGATCCTCCGCGCTGTACGCGTTTAACCGCGCCCGGTTCCGCAGGGTCATAGCTGCTCTCCGGACCAGCGGGGTTATATTTTGGACTATTCGCGTAGTAATCGGGGCGATAAAAATCGTTGCACCATTCCCAGACATTACCGTCCATATCATACAATCCGTAAGGATTTGGCGGGAAGGATTTTACCGGCGCCAGGCCCTGGTAGCCATCGGCCCCGGTATTACCGGAAGGGAATTCACCCTGGAAAATATTAGCCACCCATTTTCCTCCTGGTTTCAAGTCATTTCCCCAATAATAGGTATTGAAGCTGTTACCTCCTCTTGCGGCAAATTCCCATTCTGCTTCGGTAGGTAAACGCTTGCCGGCCCAGGTGGCATAGGCCAGTGCATCTTCATAACAGACATGCACAACCGGAGCATGCGGATCTGCAACAGAGCCCGGACCCATAGGCTGACGCCAGTACGCGCCGCGACGATAGTCCCACCATGCATTGGGATTTCCGAGGGAAACAGGCTGTGCCGGTGGTGCGAAGACTGCCGATCCGGGATACAGTGCTTCTGCGGGAAGTCCGGGGAAATCTTCCGGATCCGGTTGCAGTTCAGCAACTGTACGATATCCTGTGGCCCGAACAAAAGCTTCAAATGCCGCATTGGTCACCTCATGCTCATCCATCCAGAATCCATCAACCTGCACTTCGTGCACCGGTGATGCATCAGGGAACTGCGGGTTATTCGTACCCATTTGAAAAGTTCCACCGGGTATCCAAACCATTTTCACGGTGGCGCTGTCGGAAGGGATGGAATGAGTGGAATCAGCGGTATTTTCATCGCCGGTGCAACCCGGAAAGACGAAAACCGCGAGGAATAAAATGAAAAGTTTAACTACAGGCATGCGCAAAGATCAGTTTTGAAGAACATTCCGGCAAAAATCCACGATACTTTTCATTTCCTCGTCCGTATCGCCACTGTATTCGTATTCAATATTCGCAGGAATAGGCCAGTTCTTATCGCGGATAAGTTTCAGCACCTCCGCCACAGGGGTATCACCTTCACCAAAGCGGGTACGCGGGCCCTGATCCTTTTTCCGGTCTTTAAGGTGAATACTGAAGATTTTTTTATGGTTTTCCTCAATAAATTGAAGGGGATCATAATTCGCTGCGGTAAAATGACCAATATCGAGGTTTATACCGATAAGTTCAGAATTGCCTTCCATCCCTCTGGCAAAACTTTCAGGAGTGGCAAACTCATTAGGGTCCTGAATATTTGCATGATTATGCATCCCTACCCGGATATGATATTTTTCCGCAGCGGTATTAACCCGTTTCATCACCTTCACGGTAGCCGATGTTGTGAGCAGGTCGGTGCCGAGCCATTGGGCGATCTGGAACTGCTGGTCGATATCGGCATCACTGGTTTTATCTTTAATTGCAGCATTATATGCCTGAATACGGATACCTGTCGCATTAAACTGCTCCCTTACTTTTCGTATATCCGATTCCGTTAAACTATCTTTCCAGCGGCGCAGAATTTCCGATTTCTTCCTCGCTTCTTCATTGCTCTGCCCCCGTTGCCAAACCGATTCCGATGGTTCAATATGGCCGGCCCACAATTCACAGGACCGCAAGCCGAGGTCTCGGATGGCCCTGATTGCCTCCGCCAGGGATCGATCTCGATAACTGTAGGATTGCACCCCAAGTTCAACACCGGCAATGCGGGATACTCCCGGGCTGTCACTGCGTGCAGACATGCAGGAAGGTATAAATAATGCTCCCACACCTGCCAGGGTCAGGCTTGTAAAATGCCGGCGGCTAATCGTTTTTTTCATAAGCCGTATTTTCGGTTATGGATGAAGTTTATTCAGCAGGTTTATTTTTTTCTCCGGCCAAAAGCTGTTTCATTCGTTGCAACACCGCTGACTTTGAACCTGCCAGATTTTTCCTTTCGCCGGGATCATTCACCAGGTCGTAAAGTTGCGGCTCCGGATCATTGCCCAATTCGATATTGGTGTACATATCCATGGCGGGCCCACTCCCGGGTTCTATATATTTCCATTTCCCATCATTAACAGACAATCGATTATTAATGGATTGCTGAATCACATAAGCCCTTCCGCTGGTATCGTGTCCACGCAATGCCGGGAGCTGGTTTTTGCTGTCGCCGGCTGCATCCGGCAGCATGGAAATATTCACCAGCGCAGCGAGTGATGCAAACAGATCGATCTGAGAAAATAAGGCGGGAGAAATTTTTCCGCCTTGCTTTCCCGGCCACCTAACGATCATGGGCACTTTCGTACCGGCTTCAAATGCGCTGTATTTACCGCCGCGCATACCACTAAAAGGATCATGAGCACCAAGTTTTTCCACAGCCTCATCTTTATACCCGTCATCGATAACCGGACCATTATCACTCGTAAAGATCACCAGCGTATTTTCAATGAGTCCTTCACGTTTCAACATATCCATAACAGCTCCTACAGACCAGTCGAGTTGCACTAAGGCGTCACCCCGGGCGCCCATTCCACTTTTACCTGCAAATCGTGAATGCGGCAATCGGGGTACATGAATATCATGTGTTGAAAAGAACAGAAAAAACGGATTACTTCTTTCCTGCTGAATAAATTTTTGCGCCTGATGAACAAACACATCGGCCATATCTTCATCGATCCAGCGGGCATTTTTCCCGCCTTTCATCCATCCAATTCGGCTTACCCCATTGATGATGGTATTATTGTGCCCATGGGAGGGAAGCATCTTCAGTAATTCCGGATTTTCCAGTCCCGTAGGTTCATTACCCGTTTTCTGTTTATAACTAACGGTGATCGGGTCGGCGGGTTCCAGATCGACGATCCGGTGATTTTCCATATACACGCAGGGCACCCGGTCGCCTGTTGCCGGCATGATAAAACTATAATCAAATCCCACTTCCAGCGGGCCGGGTTGTATGGTCTTATTCCAGTCTGGTCCTCCGGCAGGGCCAAGTCCCAGGTGCCATTTTCCCACAACCGCAGTGGTATACCCGGCGCGTTTCAGCATTCCCGGAAGTGTTTCTTTTGTTGTAGGAATAATTAGTGCAGCGTCACCGGGGGCAATTTCCGTTCCGGTCTTCCGCCATGCATACCGACCCGTCAGCAATGAAAACCGGGATGGCGTACAGGTTGCCGATGTGGCATAGGCTTTGGTGAACCGGATACCTGATGCAGCAAGCGCATCTATATTTGGGGTTGAGATCGCTTTGGCGCCATAACTGCTGAGATCCCCATAGCCCAGGTCATCGGCATAGATCAATATTATATTGGGATGTGATGGATTATCCTGTTGCTGACCATATAACCAGGCCGTACAGGCTAAAAAGCAAAATATAAGTATAAATTTTCTGTTCATAGTGCTTTTTAAATCGTTTAAGGATGTCCACTACTTTATTGTTCAATTCGAAGACAGATTTCTCTACCGAAAAATCATATGATTAATCCAGTGTAAAACTGAACTGATCATAGCTTTCGGTTCTCCAGGCGAGGTGCCTGGTAGCCGGTGAAATGGCAAATAAAGGTGAAAAGGTCTTTACCTGAACAGTTTTATCATCGGGAAGAAACTCAAGAATCCTGAGCCAGCCATCTCCACCATTACCATGCCAACCGCCTCCAAGAGCCTGGGCATTAAAAGCCATTTGATTCACGGTTTTACCACTTGCATTTTTATCTTTCCTGAAACCTAAATGGGCCTGCGGATTATCGGGTGCGCCGATATGCCCCGACAATACCAGTTGAATAGTAGATGAAGGCCTTACCAGTATGGAGAACAGAGCCGCTCCGTAATTCCCATCACTTAAGGGGTATTTTTCTTTTACAATATGTTCGTTTTGCGCGTTGAGGAAAGAATGGGTCAGCACAATTACCGTATATTTTGAAAACTTCGGAAGAGCAATAATCTTTTTCGCCCACTCAACGATGGTATCCCGGGGTGCAAATTCAAGAGACAAAATTAAATAGGGCTTTCTATTCGGTGCGGTAAAAGCATATGCGGCATTTTCAAGTGTCGGATAACCTTCAGCGTTAATTGCGGCCTGATAAAGTATTTTTTGATTAAGGATATTTTTTGATACCGGGAAATGATGCCTGAACCAGCTATTCCTGTTCTCAATATTTTTATACCCAAAGTCATGATTACCGACAGCGGTAATATAGGGAACTTTACCATCGAGCCGGTCAAAAGCGCGGGCAACGCTTTGCCATTGGGCATCTCCGGTCTGATTTCCGGATACTCCATCAGGATGAGGCCAGTCGTTTTGTTCGACCAGATCGCCGGTACACAATACCAGTCCGATGTTCAGGGAGTCGATATGCTCGCTGATCCATGCGGTCATCAGGTCGAAAATTGGTTGATTCCTTTCAAACTTATTATAGGTTTGCGGATCGGGCAATAAAATCATTGTCCATGAATCCGGACTGGATAATCGGGGCTTTTCATATCGCTGCGCGATCGATCCATAGCAACATATTAAAAGAATCACAAGGACAATTAATCTGGTTCTGTTCATGATACTGTTTTAATGAAATGATAGAACGACTCATTGCGCAACACCGCCTGGAAATTTAAAATAGATTGCTTTCGATGAACCCGGGTTGAACAAAGGCTGTAAGGCCCTGCCGGCATCGATGGCCAGATCAGCCTCAATAATATCAGTACCCTGGCTGATCAATTGCCGGTACAGGTGGAATTGTTCAGCGCTGTCCCTCAATTGTCCGGAAAGCACCTGCCGGTCGATCGTTCTCGAACTACCGGTAATGGTCATGGCTCCCCGTGCATGCACCTGCTTATACACTTCAGGATCTTTCGCCTCGGTATGGGTAACAAATGCTATAATATTCTGCCAGGGTATTCCAGAACTGTCCCAAACCTTAACCTTCCCGGGTGTGGCAACCATTAATTCCATGAGAATATCAGGATTGTATTCAAATACGGCTTTTGCTTCTTCTTCACTGTAAACAATGAGTACGGCATTGGCTTCTGCCTTATGCCGGGTGATAATCCGGGCACGCTCCAATGCCGGCACATCTTTGGCATCAATCACCAGTATGGTTTTCCCTTTTGCCCATTCCAGCACTTCTCCAAGCTGTGGCATTGAATATTCCGTGAGCTTACCTTCAATATCTTTAAGTTTTAGCTGTAGTAATTCCTGAAGTGTATAATCAATGATCTTGCCTGTTCCTGAGCTTGTTCGTTCCAGTGTATAATCATGCATTACAACTATTGCGCTGTCGCGGGTATAATGCGGATCAATCTCCAGGATTGCATGGGTATGCCGCAACGTATTTTCAAAGGTGGCGATACAATTTTCCGGATAGCCCTTTGCGGCACCACCCCGATGCGCGCTTACCATTGGAATACGGTCGGAGCTATACCTGAAAAATTCCCTGGTTTCTTTAGGTGTTTTAACATCAATGAGGTGAAATTCCTGCTGATCTGAAGTTAAAGATTTTGGGGAATTACAGGCCAATACTACAATAATGGCACAGGAATAAATCAATATTTTTTTCATAATCAATGCGTGGCTAATCATTTGCCGATTGTTTTGGATTATAGTAGTTCCATTGCTGTAATACCGCAAGTTCCCGCTTATTCATATATTCTGCGGCTTTCTTTACCAGGTCGGGATGCCGGTCAGCAACATTATGTTGTTCAGCAAGATCATTTTCAAGATTATATAATTCTATCGGAGCATCCGGATTAACATGCAAGCCTTTCTTAAGGGCCTTCCATTGGCCGAACCGAACCGCCTGCATTCCGCGCATGGCGCCATGTATCTCCCAATACAGGTATTCGTGACTGGTTTGTTTTCGGTTATTCAATAACGTGGGTAGCATGGAAATCCCATCAAGACCTTCCGGAATAGCGCTTGCGGCCAGTTCAGTAAAGGTGGGCAGCATATCCCATAGGGCAGCTACATGTGCCGACCGGCTCTCCGGCCTGATTTTGCCCGGCCAGCGGGCTACAAAAGGAACACGTATTCCGCCCTCATATAATCCGCCTTTTTTACCCCGCAACCTTCCCGAAGCATTGAAGTAATCGGTATTAATTCCCCCTCCTGCCGCGCCATTATCTGTTGTAAATATGACGAGGGTTTGCTCATCAATTCCAAGCGCTTTAAGCTCCTGCAGTATCCTCCCTACGTATTCGTCCAGCAGGCTGATCATGGCCGCGTAAGTAGAAAGTGGTGTACGATTGGGCAGGTAGGTACCAGAATGGGGCTGCTCATTGAATTTACCAATATAGGGTTGCAGGTATTGTTCCGGCACCTGCAGGGCAAGGTGTGGAAGCGTGTAAGCCATATACATAAAGAATGGCCCGGAACGATTTTGCCGCATGAACTTCAACGCTTCCGACGTGATCGTATCTGAAGCATAAACAGTTCCGCTATATTCCTTATACGATTGCGGATCATTAGGGTCTTTACCGGCACCCAACTTCTGATGGGCCCGGAATGCGGGATTTGGTAACGATTCCCAGGTTGTATTCCGCCACAAATGTGTTGGATAATGATTGTGCGCCTGCTTTTGATCGAGATAGCCATAGAAAAAATCAAAACCCTGCTTATTGGGTATACCGGAAGACCCCGGACCGCCAAGTCCCCATTTCCCGAATAACCCGGTCGTATAACCGCTTTTTTGCAATACTTTTCCCAGTGTAAGTGTATTGGCGGGAAGGGGCATTTGTCCGAATTCAGTTGAATCCTCAAATCCCCCGAGTTCGTAATTATCCCGTACCATCGATCTTGCGGTACTCAGTCCGTTGATCAGGCTGGCCCTGCTCGGAGCACATATAGAATTGGCATA
>JAEYRC010000270.1 GCA_023409675.1 Bacteroidota bacterium | reverse complement strand
CGGTCGATGGGTTTCCGCGCAGCGATCCGGATATCTTCCTCCATAAGAATTTCGGGTAATTCGTACTTCATACAGGTGTACAACTTTTCGAGCGTATTCAGTTTCATATGCGGGCAGTCGTTACACGCGCAATTGTTCATGGGGGGCGCCGGAATAAACGTTTTGTGCGGGGAAGATTTCTGCATCTGGTGCAGGATACCAGTTTCTGTGGCAACTATAAATTCGGTCGCTGCATCATTTTCGGTAAACTTCAGTAACCCGGTGGTAGAGCCTATAAAATCGGCCAGTTTCAATACAATCTCTTCGCATTCAGGATGCGCGATCAGTTTAGCCTTTGGATGCCGGATCTTCAGTTTCATAATTTTTTCCAGGCTGAAAATTTCATGCACCATGCAGGCGCCATTCCACAGCAGCATATCCCGTCCGGTTTTTTTGATGAGGTAGGCTCCGAGATTTTTGTCGGGCGCGAAGATGATGGGCTGATCGGGTGGTACACTCTCAACAATATAGGGCGCATTACTGCTGGTACAAATGATATCAGACTGTGCTTTAATCCCTGCGGAACAATTGATGTAGGAAATGACCAGGTGATTGGGGTGTTTAGCTTTGAACTGCCGGAACAGTTCAGGTGGTGCCGAATCAGACAATGAACATCCGGCATTCAGGTCGGGCAACAATACTTTCTTGTGCGGGTTCAGAATTTTCGCTGTTTCCGCCATAAAGTGAACGCCGGCAAACACAATGATGTCGGCGCTGGTTTTTTCGGCCTGCTGCGCCAGTCCCAGACTGTCGCCAATATAATCCGCTATATCCTGGATATCGGCTTCCTGGTAATAATGCGCCAGCACAATGGCATTTTTTTCCTTTTTCATTTTTTCGATCTCCGCAAAAAGATCGAGCGCCGGATCCGGAGCAATATCCAAAAAGCCTTTTTCGTTTAAATCAGCAGCCGGAATAACCATGTTAATATCTGACATACTATGTATTTATAATTACTATTTTATATAATACCCTACTACTATTAAGGATGTGAATACGGGGATAAAAATTTTCCCGATGATTTGGTAAAGTTACAACCTTGAACTTATCCACCTTAATACACAGTTCATCCCCATAATATTTCCGTGCCCCGCTTCAATAAAGGGTATTTATCCACCCTGGTGGATTAGAAAACCCGGGGCAAAACTTTTCCGGTTTTTTGGAAAAGAAAGCTGTTAATGAGTGTGGGATAAATTCCGGTTTTCAAACACCCCGGTACTGCAACGGGTACCGACCCGGTTTTTATCCGCTAACTACACACGTAAAAAACTGTCAAAAAAGGCGGTTTTACACCGAAAAATGGCGTTATTAAGAGCATGCTGTGGATAAGTGCCAAAAGCTTTACCCCTTGAGCATTTCCATTGAAAATACGTTCCGGAAGTGTTGAAAAACAGGATCAGGGGTCAACCGGGTGAAAATAGAGATCGCGCTTCATCGGGAACCCGCAATTGATGCAGATTTGCCCTGTTTTCCACAATTTGTTCATAAGCAATTTTACCCTATTTTTGCCGACCCGTAACCGGCTCCCGGGCTTTTGGTTTATACAACAGTGCGCTCCGGCTTGTGGGTTTTTGATATCAAAACCGTACATAATTCTATAACATGTCTATTATTCAAACTATCCGTGACAAAGCTGCATGGATGCTTATCGGCGCTATTGCCCTGGCCCTGATCGCCTTTATTTTACAGGATGCGTTTTCCGGTGCCGGTAGCGGCGCTGCGCCAACAACACTGGGAGAAATTAATGGAGAAGAAGTCAGTGCCTACGATTTCGAACAACGGTATACACAGGCGGAAGCTCAGTACCGGAATGCAGGTTATCCCCTGAATGATGTATTACGCCAGAATATCCGCGAAAGCATATGGAATGAATATCTAGAAGACGCGATCCTGAGTGAGCGTTATGATGACCTGGGCATTACCGTTACCGATAATGAACTGAGTGATATATTATATGGTGAAAATCCCCCACAGGACCTGCGTCAGCAGTTCACCGATCCGAATACCGGAATGTATGATGCCAATGCCGCATATCAGCAGATACTGGCGTTGAGTAAACAAAAGAACAGCCCGATGTACGCGAGCTTTTTCAACCAGTATCTTCCTGCGTTGAAAAAAACCCGACAAAAGGAAAAATACCTTTCCCTGATCAGCAACAGTGTTTATGTGCCGAAATGGATGGTTGAACGCATGGCAAGAGATAACAGCCAGCAGGCATCCATCTCTTATGTTAATATTCCTTACAGCACCATCGCTGATTCAACACTAACGGTTACCGATAAAGAGATTACAGATTATGTTACAAAACATAAAGAAGATTACCGCCAGGAAGAAGCCCGGGGAATTGAATATGTTATGTTTGATGCAAGCGCTTCTGCTGCTGACAGCGCCGCTGCGTTGCAACAGGTTACCGCGCTGAAAGATGAATTTCGTCAGGATACTACGCCTGCCGCTTTCCTGCTGCGCAACGGAACAGAAACACCGTACTTTGATGGTTTTATTCAATCCTCCAAACTACAGGTTCCTGATGCTGATTCAATCCGCCGCCTGGATGTTGGAGAAATTTACGGACCTTATCTCGACAATGGAAATTATACCCTGGCGAAAATGATCTCCAAGCGTACAATTCCCGACAGCGTTAAAGTGCGCCACATTTTAATTAAGACCGGCGACCAGGGTCAGATCACGCTGGATGACAGCACGGCCAAACAACGTATAGACAGTGTAGTAGCGGCCATCCGCGGAGGAGCCCGCTTCGATACAATGGTTGCACGATACAGCGATGATCAGGGCAGCCTGGCCACGAATGGCGAATATGATTTTAGTTCCGTACAGTTTGGAAATATAAGCCGGGAATTTGCTGAAGCCATCTTCTATGGTAAAACCGGTGATAAGAAAACCGTTAAGGTACAGAATGCAAGCTATAGCGGGTATCATTATATAGAAGTGCTTAGTCAGAAAAATTTTGAGCAGGCCTATAATATTGCCTATTTGTCGCGGCCCGTTCTGCCTTCTGATCAAACCATCAATTCGGCTATGAGCAAGGCCGCGCAGTTTGCCGCAGAAGCCCGCAACAAAAAAGATTTTGATGCCGCAGCTCAGAAATACAATTACAATAAGTTCACTGCTTATGATATTAAGCCGCTGGAAAGCATGGTGGTTGGTTTGGGATCGAGCCGTGAACTGGTTCGCTGGATTTTTGATGCAAAGCCCGGCGACGTGGCAGACCGACCTCTTGAAGTGGAAGATAAATTTGTCGTTCCCATTCTTACTCATGCCTATGATGAAGGGGTTATGCCTCCGGC
>JAEYRC010000151.1 GCA_023409675.1 Bacteroidota bacterium | reverse complement strand
GGATATTTCCTTCAACATCTACTGTTATAGAAGGTATATTTCGCATCACATCAATACCGGTCCCTCCGGTGGAGGTAATGCTTTTATCTACATTAAATATTTTGCGGTCGATGCCCATGGTCAGCTGGGGTCGTGAACCCACAATGGTAACCGCCTGAAGATCTTCCCCTTCGCTGGTTCCCAGCGCGATATTTCCAAGGTCGCGGGTAAAATTGGGATCAGCGCTGCCAGCGGGCCGGTTGAGACTGTAATATTCGGTATGATCACCGAATCCTATTGAAGTGATCTTTACAATGAAGGAATCGGGTACGGTAATATTCACAAAACTGAAATCGCCATTAGGTTTGGTTAATCCACCCGCAATCAGGCTGTCGCGATAAGTACCCGGGATGGAATCTTCAACCGGAACGAGGATTTGTATTGAGGCGGCTTCAATTCCTTTCTTAGTTACCGCATCTACCACTTTACCAAACAATCTTGAGGTGCGGATAATTTCCCGCTTCAGTTCCCGGTCAAAAAAATTCTGTTGTTCCTCATCCTGAGCCTGAACGGCGGGCAGGAAGCTAAATAATAAACCCAATGCTAATAAATAAAACTTCTGCATCATAAACTTTTGAAGCGCTAAAAAGATAACTGCGTGAATAATAGGTATTTGATGTTATTTCATCGTCATACTCTCGGCTAACGACGGAAAAACGGTTTTTTTGAGGCCCTTTTAAGATTTCGTTAAGAAATAGAGCGGGGTATGTAATTGGGCAACAAAATTATACCACAGACAGATAAGCCGTTGTATTTTTATTACATGAATATATTTGGAGTTGCTGTAGAGAATGTTCCCCGGAGCGTTAAGTAATAATTCAGGGGAAGAAGTACAATGCTAACTATTTTTAAATCAATTTCCTTACCTTTGCAAACTCTTAAAAGAGTAGCTCATGAACAGCAGACGGAATTTTGAGATCGCGTTTGTGGGATTAAAGCCTGGTATTCATGAGTTTGAATACAGCATAAACGATAAGTTCTTTGCCGATTATCAGGAGCAGGATTTCCGGAATTGCACGGCAGGTGTGAAGTTGACACTTGAGAAAAGCAGTCCCAGCCTCATGTTACTGAAATTTGAAGTGGGCGGTAAACTGGATGTTACCTGTGATCGTTGCGGGAATGATCTTCCCCTTGAGTTGTGGGATGAATTCAATATCGTGGTGAAGCTGGTGGATGATCCGGAGGAAATGAATGACCAGGAAGAAGATCCCGATATTTATTATATATCCAAGGGAGCCAGTCATTTACAGGTTTCGGACTGGATATATGAATTTATAAACCTGAGTATTCCGATGCAGCGGATGTGCTCGGAAGACGAGATTGGAGGGCCCCAGTGCAATCAGGAAGTACTTGCGGTTTTGAAAAAACTGGAAGCAGCGCCTGAGAAACAGGATAATCCGATCTGGAAAGGTTTGGAAAAGTTCAAAGATTTAGATAACTGATTAATTAAAACGAGTCAAAAATACTGACTAATGCCTAATCCAAAAAGACGGCATTCCCAACAACGGGGAGCCAAAAGAAGAACACATTATAAAGCGGAGAAACTTACCCTCAGCAAAGACAGCACTACCGGTGAAATTCATGTGCGCCATCGCGCTCATGTCAGTGAAGGTAAACTGTATTACAAAGGTCAGGTAGTGTCAGAAAAGTCACCTGTTAAGTAAGAATCTTCACTTAATTCAGTAGCTTGGCGCAGATGAATATCGGAATAGATATGATGGGCGGCGATTTTGCACCTCTTGAGGCTGTAAAGGGCGTTGACCTGTATCTTAGAAATTCATCTTTTGCCGGCACCATTTCCCTGATCGGTGATGAGGACATTTTGTCTCCTTTGATCAGGGATTTTCCTGTTCTTAAAGATAAGACCCGTATTGTTCATGCACCGGAAACGATCGGTATGCATGAGCATCCCACCCGGGCTTTCCGCGAGAAACCGGCTTCCTCTATAGCCCGTGGTTTCGAATTGCTGGCATCTGCAACTACCGATGCATTTATCAGCGCCGGAAATACCGGTGCGATGCTGGTTGGAGCCCACTATAGCCTCAAACCGCTTCCGGGTATTTTTCGGCCCACCATCTCTACCATTATCCCAAAAAACAATGGCAGTACAGGCCTGTTGCTGGATGTAGGTCTGAATGCAGACTGCAAACCTGAACACCTTAACCAGTTTGCTGAACTGGGTTCGCTCTATGCCCGCTATATCCTGGGCATAGAAAATCCGCGGGTGGCGCTGGTTAATATTGGCGAAGAAGAAGAAAAAGGCAACCTGCTGGCCAAGGCTACCCTGCCGCTGCTGCGGGATAATGCTGCAATTAATTTTATCGGGAATGCCGAAGGCCGCGATGTATTCATTGATAAAGCTGATGTGCTGGTATGTGATGGCTTTACCGGAAATGTAATGCTTAAAATGACAGAGTCCTTTTATGAAATCACCCGGGCAAAAGGGATCGAGCATGAGTTTTTAGACCGCTTCAATTTTGAACATCATGGTGGTACACCTATACTGGGGGTATCGCGTCCCGTGATAATCGGGCATGGAATTTCTCATGGTCTCGCTTTTTCCAATATGCTGAAGCTGGCAGAAAAAATGGTTTCCAGTAACCTGATGGAAGTTATGAAGGATAGCTTTGCCACCAGGGACTGAGCAGGCAATTTTTCATACCTGCTGATACGTTTTCCGTACATCTTTCGTAAGCGATCAATCCTCCATTCTATATTTGCTAATCTTACCGCATGCAACAGCTTTACGGGTATTTGAAAACCTATTTCCGGTTATTAAATCCCGGTGTTGTAGCTGTTACAGCATTGTTTTTAACTGTAGCCATTTACATTAATTATTCGAACGGGCTTGACCGTTATATTTCTCTGATGCCCGGCAATGCTGAACGAACGGGCGCATATGCCTTACTGTTATTTCTGGTGTTTGGCGGAACCTATGCTATACAGATTGCATTTCGCCAGATGGCGCTTCCGCGAAGCGGTTTTTTTTACCTGTTATTATTTACCGCCATATTGCTTTTCGCAGCAAAAATGGGCATTCGTTTCTATGCTAATCCGGATGTTCCCGTTTTAAACTTTCCTGATGGGCGATACTGGAATTTGATCCTTCACTGGCCGGTGAAAGCCATATTGCTCTTTTTTATTCTGGTCATCTTATGGAAAGTAGATGGGCATCCGCATACCGGACCGGGTTTACGATACAACGCTGATATCGGTCATTACCTGCCCTTTCTTTTGGTCATGCTGCCGATATTATACATCGCTGCCGGGGGACAAAGTTTTCAGAACAGTTATCCAAAATTTCAACAGGTTCAATTCATTGAAGCGGTTAGCAGTCAGTCGTGGCTCTGGTACCTGCTGTATGAGCTTTCCTATGGGATCGATTTTTTCAGTATTGAATTTTTTTTCCGGGGGTTCCTGGTACTGGCCTTCGCGCGATATGCAGGCATACAGGCTATTCTACCCATGGCCGCATTCTATTGTGTGATTCATTTCGGAAAACCGGTGGCAGAATGTATCAGTTCATTTTTTGGGGGAATGATTCTGGGTGCAATCGTTTACCACAGTAAGTCAATATGGGGTGGATTACTGGTGCACCTGGGTATAGCCTGGGCAATGGAATTGCTGGTATGGATCAGAAATTAAAAAAGCCACAAACCCGTAAGCCGGATTCTGTTTTATGCTATCATTTATCTGGGTGTTACATTACTGCAACACTCTATCTGCCTACCCGCCAGCATCTCACCGAAGTGAACCGGGCGAGCAGCCCTGGCTGGCTTACATGGCATTTCAGCATGCAAGGTTTACCCCCGTCAATAATTACTTAAGAACGGCGTGGGCTCTTACCCCACGTTTTCACCCTCATCGCGGTATAAATACCGTGACAGTTATTTTCTGTGGCACTGTCTGTTCCTGAAGTTCAGGACCCGGTCGTTAACCGGTGCATTGCTCTGTGCTGTCCGGACTTTCCTCCCTTCCCGTAAGAAGCGCGATAGCTCGGTTTGTGGCTGAACAAAGGTACGATTTTACCGGATGATTAATTCCAGGGGTTTATCAATAGCAATGATGAATTATGGGTATTGGATCGTAAAAAAAGCATTGTTTTGCCGTTAAAAAACGGTAAAAAAGTCAGATTTCCTCTCTCTGGCAG
>JAEYRC010000099.1 GCA_023409675.1 Bacteroidota bacterium | reverse complement strand
TCATTCTCCTGGGAGAGATCAATCAGCAAATTCCCCTGCCCGAATGGATCACCAGCCTGGAATCGAATGCTGAAGAACAGCTTGCTGCCTTTCTGCGCGCGGATAATTTCGGAGAGGTTTTATTGAATGTTTTCATCATCGCGGTGTTGCCGGCAGTTTGTGAAGAGATTTGTTTCCGCGGCGCCCTTCAGGGTATCCTGACCAGAATTTTCAAAAACCCCTGGGCCGGAATTCTTGCCGCCTCCATACTTTTCTCCGCGCTTCATTTTCAATTCCAGGGTTTTTTGCCCCGGATGTACCTGGGTATTGTACTTGGATTGATGTTCTGGTTTAGCGGTAGCCTCTGGCCGGCCATCCTCGCTCATTTTGTGCACAACGCCACTCAGGTGGTTATTGTAGCCTATTCTCCCGAATATGTGAATGAAAATCCGGATATGCCCATGTGGATTGGACTGGCAAGTGCTGTTATTGTAGCGGCAGGTTCCTGGTTCTATATCCGCTGGTCAACCATATCCTATGCGGAGGTAACCCGTTCCGAACAATCCGGGCAGGACCCTTTTGATGGTTTCGAACAGCCGGATAACGCACCACAGCAAAATCAATCTATTCAATAAAGTAGTCTTACCATTATGGCATTGAACCGGGAAGTTTTTAAAACCAGGGCTTTATCGGCAATATTATTTGCAGTTGTGATGCTGGCGGGAATATTACTGCATCCCTGGAGTTTTTTCCTGCTGTTCAGTGTCATTCATTTCGGCTGTTGGATAGAATTCCAGCGCCTGATCACGCGTATTGATCCCGAATACGCCGATATTTCCGCCTTTCACCGATACGGTGTTATGGTTGCCGGCTGGTGTTTTATGCTGAACTTTACCCATAATGATTTCATGCTGGGGAATATCGCGCTCCATGAGATCGGTTGGTGGATTGGTCTATTGCTTTGTTTTCTTTTGCCCGTTACCGAACTATTGCTTGCCGGGCATATCCGGGCAAAAAACCTGTGGTATTCCGCCCTGGGCCTTGTATATATTTCCCTCAGCCTGAGTCTTTTGGTGGATATTTACAGTTCCGAATTTCCGGTTCCGTCGGCGAAAAATTCGTCTGCCACAGAATTTCTTAGCGGATTCAGGCTTCCCCTGCTGATCATCTGCTGTATCTGGATAACGGATACGATGGCCT
Source organism: Bacteroidota bacterium (assembly GCA_023409675.1). GTDB lineage: Bacteria > Bacteroidota > Bacteroidia > Chitinophagales > Chitinophagaceae > Flavitalea. The sequence goes on along the minus strand of JAEYRC010000099.1, from coordinate 13,667 downwards.
ATATTTCAGGATCACTATTCGGGAAAACCCCGTTATCGTCCATCTCCCCCAAAAAAACCTGGGAAGGTACCATTGGCGGAATTGTTCTGGCTGTAGTAGCCGTTTCGCTTACCATGTATTACCTGCTGCCCGGAAGCATGCTGCTTTTCTGGATAGGACTGGCATTGGTGGTAGCGATTTCCGGTACCATTGGTGACCTGTTTGAAAGCAAACTCAAGCGGATGGCCGGCGTCAAAGACAGTGGCAACCTCATGCCGGGACATGGCGGATTTCTAGACCGCTTCGATTCCTTACTGATAGCGATTCCCATGGTTTGGATTTTTCTGAAAAGCACTCAATAAGGTTCGATAAGCTCAGCACAGGATATTTAGTTTCAATACGTACTTTTGACGTTAAAACCGGATCATGAGAATTCATAAGGAAGGCTATAAAACCATTGCGATCAGCGCGATTGTATTCGCTGCGATCAACCTGCTCTCTTTTTACCTGCTGAGTTTTCATTACCCGTTGCTGAGCTGGCTCATCTTTCTGGTATCGATCGTGGTCTGGCTCTTTATCGTATCCTTTTTCCGCGTTCCCGAGCGTAGCCTGGTTCACGGGGAAGATTTGATTATCAGTCCGGCCGATGGTAAAGTAGTGGTAATAGAAGAAGCGGTCGACGATGAATATTTCAAAGGAAAGCGCCTGCAAATTTCTGTGTTTATGAGTCCGGCCAACGTACACCAGAACATGAACCCGGTAAGTGGGGAAGTGGTTTATAATCAGTATCATAAAGGAAAATACCTGGTTGCCTGGCATCCGAAATCATCAACGGAGAATGAGCGGCATACGGTGGTAATCCGCAACAATAAAGCAGAAGTGCTGGTAAAACAGATCGCTGGAGCCGTTGCCCGGCGCATCGTAAACTATTTATCGGTCGGTCAGGTGGTTGAACAGGGTGCGGAAATGGGATTTATCAAATTTGGCAGCCGGGTCGATATTCTCCTTCCGCTGGGTACTATTCCCAACGTTCAGATCAACCAGGTCGTTAAGGGCGGCATCACTGTGCTGGCAACCCTGCAAGATGCTTCGGTACCGGTTCCCTCAGTGCCCTCCTGAAAATATCGGATCAAGTTCGTGCAATGACCGCACGGTATAGGTGGGTGATATAGTGGTTTCAGCATCAATATGGTTTACAAAAACCTGGTCCATCCCCGCATTCATTGCCCCGGCGATATCCACTTCAATATTGTCGCCGATCATTATACTTTGTTCAAGCGTTGCTCCGGCTTTCCGAAGCGCATATTCAAAGATTTCCTTCTTAGGTTTCAGGCTGTTAGAGCCTTCGGAGGTAATCACTTCTGTAAATAAAGGCGCCAGGTTGGAGGTCTTCAGTTTGCTGTGTTGCGTAGCTTCAAATCCATTGGTGATGATGTGCAGTCTATAGTTCCGGTCGCGTAATAGCTGAAGAATTTCCAACGCTCCGGGAAACAATAAATTCCGGGTCGGAAGCAGGTTCAGGAAGCGGGTGCCCATTTCATGCGCCAGCGGTTCATTTCCAATTTTAAAATCAAGCAGGGTGAGGTGCATCCGTTTCCAGCGGAGCTCATCAACCCGCAATGTGCCATTCCGATACCTGGCCCAAAGCAATTCATTGTGGATCAGGTAGCGGGTATGAAAATTATCAAAATCATCAATGCCGATTTTCTGCAGTTGCAGATCCTCATACAATTCGCGTAAGGTTAGTCTGGCATTGGCATCAAAATCCCACAGGGTATGGTCGAGATCAAAAAAGAGGTGCCGGTATTTCATACGGCAATTTACACTCCTTCATCGAATAGGCACATCGCGGGTTGTTAATCATTCCGTATTCCGTCCTTGCTCCTGCGCTACATTGGTTATCTTTAAGGCGTAAAGGCTAATTTTATGAACATCATCATAACCGGGGCATCGAGGGGTTTTGGCAGGGCGATCGCCGAAAAATTCGCAGAAGATAAGCAGGGCAATACCCTGGTTTTGTGTGCCCGTGATAAAAACCGCCTCGATCTTATGGCTAAACACATGCAGGCCCGGTTTCCCCGCGCAACAGTGCTGTCGCGGGCCTGCGACGTTACGGATAAACAACAACTCACCGAATTCAGCGACTGGGCGCATACGCAGACCGGCAAAATTGACATCCTGATCAATAATGCCGGAAGCTTCCTTCCCGGTTCTGTGCATGAAGAAGCCGATGGAGTATTGGAAGCCATGCTTTCGGTAAATCTGATCAGTGCCTATACCTTATCGAGGTTGATAATTCCGGGAATGAAAGCACAGCTAAGCGGGCATATATTTAATATGTGTTCCATTGCCAGTTTGAAATCCTATAAAAATGGAGGTGCCTACAGCATCAGCAAATTTGCTTTGGCGGGTATGACCCGAAATTTACGGGAGGAGCTGAAAACCTATAATATTAAAGTCACCGGTGTTTACCCGGGTGCTGCATATACCGATTCCTGGGCAGGGGCAGGCATTGAACCCGAGCGGATTATGGAGGCGCGTGATATAGCCTCGATGATCTATACCTCAGCCCACCTATCGCCGCAGGCCTGCGTGGAAGATATCATTATGCGTCCTCAGCTCGGCGATTTGTAATAAGTTGTAATATGGCCGCAACCTGAACGAATTTTCATTGGTGCAAAGAAGATATGGTGCTTTGACCTGAAACTACGCAGGGAGCAACGGCTTCAAATTAAGGGTGAATACAGGAGTTCTGTGGTATTATCTTTCACAGCATTCGAATATTTAGCTATTATTGCACTTTACTTACCATTGGTTTTCCCCTTTTTACATGCCTGAACTGGACCTTGACGTACTCTATTTTTTTAATCAGTTTGCCGGAGCTTATCCTTTCTTCGACCGCCTTGTACTGCAACTCAGCAACAATAACCTGGTGAAAGGGGGTATTTTTTCGGCGTTGATCATGTTTTTCTGGTTTTTCAAAAAGCATGCGGTGGCCGAACGGCAGCGTATAATCGCGGGGTTGATCGGTTGTATGGTAACGATGCTTGCAGCCCGGTTACTGGCGAAGGGATTACCGATGCGCCTGCGGCCCAAGCACGACGAAACTCTTGATTTTATACTTCCTTCGGGAGCAAATATTTCCCTGCTAGATGGGCACAGTTCCTTTCCCAGTGATCATGCCGCCCTGTTCTTCGCGCTGGCAACGCTGATATTCAGTATTTCACGTCCGGCGGGCCTGGCAGCATACCTGTATGTGGTCGTTTTCATCTGCTTTCCGAGGATATACCTGGGACTGCATTTTTTGAGTGATATCGTGGCCGGTGGGTTGTTGGGAATAGCCATTGTACTGGTAATGAATATACGCCGGTTGCGCTTCGCTGTTTCCCAGCGAATGCTGAACTGGGAGCGGAATTATTCCGGTGTTTTTTATGCCTTTTTCTTTTTGATACTCTTCCAGATCTCTACCCTCTTTGAGGAACTCCGTGCCATGGCTTCCTTTGCCGGTAAAAACTTTTAAATCCCGGAAATCTGCCGCTTAACCATTCCATTAAACCATTCTCCGGTTATCCGCTACATTTGTAGAGATGGTAGTTCGTGCAGGTAAATTCATAAACTTGGTTGATGTAATTACCCGCTTCAGCAAGCTGGCCCTGATGCTGTTGCTGTTCACCGCAGCAGCAGGATATACGCAGCCGGTATTGAAGACCAGGGTGAGTCAGCGTTCTGTAGAGATGGGGCAAACCTTCCAGGTTCAATATTCGGTTAATGCACACCGTAATACGGTCACTTTTCTGCCTCCGGTCTATCCTGCTTTTTCCCTGGTTGATCAATACCTTGCTCCCGAACCTTCACCAGCCGGACATACAGAGTATGTCTGTATTCTGACTCCATTGCAATCAGGCAGACAAGTAGTTCCCGGCGCCTCGGTACGCATCAACGGGAAACGCTACCACTTTCCTGAAGCGGAGATACAGGTTGCCGTGGGACGAACAACCGACCAGCCCGAAGTGGCCGATCAGTCCTTTCTTCAGCCCGGCGAATCAATAGCAGGCAAAATCCAACATAATTTATACCTGTCGGCCAGGCTCAGCAAAACAGTATGTTATGTTGGAGAACCATTACAGGCTGAGTACGCCGCGTACTCGCGCCTGAATGCTGAGTCGCAGGTTCAACGGCGGCCGGCTTTCACCGGTTTCAGTGTATTGGATATGGTAACGGATTACGCACAGCCGCCGGGCATTGAAGCGGTAAAGGGTGTTCCATTCTATAAACATGTTATCCGGAAAGTTCAGCTCTTCCCGCTACAGGCCGGTAGTTATGCAATGGATTACGCTGAAGTGGAATCGGTAGTTCATTTTCGTAAGCCTGCCGACCGTAATATGCCGATACAGGAGTTGAAACGCCTGCTGGATCCGCGCTCGGTGGGTCCGGTTACTACAGTGCCTTATCGGCATCGGGTGTTATTGCGCTCACCAGAAATGCAGGTAACCGTTTTACCCCTGCCGGAAAATGGTCAGCCTGCTTCATTTTCCGGAGCAGTAGGAAATTTTACCATTACTTCGGTTATGGATACGGGTAAGGAGAACCGGCTGGCGGTCACCATATCGGGCTGGGGTAACTTCCCGTTGATTACAGCGCCAGAGATTCGCATGCCCGCGGGATTGCAGGCGGTACCGGCCGGTACAACAGAACAGGTATCAGCCGAACTGTTCCCCCTGAACGGATCAAAAACATTTTACTGGGATCTGATCTATACTGCTGCCGCATCCTACACGGTTCCACCCATTTCCTTTTCATTTTTTGATCCTGCAAATAAGCGTTACCAGAGTTTTCAAACAATGCCTCTAACGGTAACCATTAGCCCGGCGGCGTTACCGGTAAATACACTGCCCGGGGAAACAGAAGCTCCTGCGGACACTACCGCACTGCGATACATCGGATTTGGCCTGGTCATTGCGCTGGTGCTCATCGTTTTGCTGGTGCAGCTGTTTCGCCGGAAATCTCCCGCGCTGAAGCATACACCTTCAGCACCCGTTACGCCCATGCCCGAACAACCGCTCAGTCTGCTGCAGGAATTTCAAAACACCGCCCGGGTTGCCGGTGCCCCGCAATTTTTTCTGCACGCGCGAAACTTGTTGATCGACGCTGCCGCTGGTATTGCAGATCAGGGAAAGCAGGTGGATAAGGAAACATTAGCTGTGGCATTGAAACATTCTGGTCTGCCCGATGAGATATATACATCATGGAAGACCTTACTGAGTGAATGTGAATGGGCCCTGTTTACACCAGGCTATGCCCTTCCCGATCAACAGCAGTTTTATACACGGGTATCAGCCTGTTATGAGCAGCTACTGCAATGGCAATCACGTTGAAGCTGATTGGAAAAAAGTATTCTTCGCTTCTTACTAATTACAATAGGTTTATCTGCGGATATCTTCTTAGAATCTAGTTGAAAATACTATATGAGGATGGGGGATAGATCTGTTGATGGTTATCTCCTGTATCCTGTTGAATAGACTTTTCCTATACCGTTTACCAGATGAACCTGTTTTGGATAGCAGATTTTGTCTGCGTGGTCTAATTAACTACTAAGTATGAACTGCTCAATGCTTATCATGGAGTGAGGGCAGAAGGTGCTGATCGTTTGATCTTCTATCATTCAGAATACTTATACCCTACGCCTCTTACCGAATGAAAGTATTTTGGGTTGCGGGTGTCTTCTTCGAAATATTTACGGAAGCTGAGGATGAAATTATCAATGGTGCGGGTAGTAGGGTATACATTATAACCCCATACCGTTTGGAGGATCTTTTCACGGGGTACTACCTGATTTTTGTTTTCGATGAGCAGCTTCAGTAACATGGCTTCTTTCTTCGACAACTGAATTTTTTCCCCGAATTTATTGATCGCCTCCTGTGCGTTGAAGTCGATGCGGTTGGGACCAAACTGGTACGAATCCGACAGCGAATTCTTTTCCTGCATGAGGGCGTTTTTACTGATAAGCTTATGCACGCGCAACAGTAATTCTTCCAGGTTGAAGGGTTTGGTCAGGTAATCATCAGCGCCCTTTTTCAATCCGGTTACCTTATCGGAACTGCTGTTCCTAGCGCTAAGGATAAGGATGGGAACCTGGTTATTATGAATACGGATGGTTTCCGTAACCTGTATGCCATCAACTTCAGGAATCATAATATCCATGATGATCAGGTCGAAATATTCCTGCGCTACTCTTTGCAATGCCTGGTTGCCATCATAGGCCGATGTGATCTCATAACCTTCCAGCTCAAGATTCAGCTTTAGGGCTTCATGAAGATTTTCTTCATCCTCCACTAACAGAATGGATGGCTTTTTCGCATTGTTCATGATGATGATTTTTGAAAGGTTACACGGAATATTGATCCCGACGGCATATTGTCCCGTACGGAAATACTGCCTTTATGATCTTCAGTGATCTTTTTGCAAAGGTAAAGTCCCAGTCCGGTTCCCCGGGTTGAACGGGTATTTTCATTACCGATACGGTAAAACTTTTTAAAGATGTTTTTCCTTTCTTTAGGATCGATACCATTTCCTTCATCGGCCACTTCGAGGCTTGCTTCTTTTCCCTGGCTGCTCAGGGTAATGGTTATGGATGCTTCCCGGGCGGAATATTTAAGCGCGTTTTCGATCAGGTTGTTGACCAGCATTTCCAGTAGCAGGGGGTCGCCCCGCATTTCGATGTCTGGTTCAACATGGGCTATAATTTTTCGCTGCGGGAAACGCTGCCTGAATTCCATCGCTCGTGCATCTACCAGGGCGGAAAAATCCAGGTCCTCCGATGCCATTCGGTACTTACCCCCTTCCAGTTGTGCCGATACCAATATGTTGCTCGCGAGGGTATCGAGCCGACGGATTTCCTGCAGGGTAGTGGCAAACATGTTTTTTTGCTGGCTTTCACTAAGCTGGTGTTTTTGCAGGGTTTCCAGGTTTAACTGGGCAACAGCGATTGGCGTTTTCAATTCATGCGTAACCGCCATCAAAAAATTCTGCTCCTGTTGCTGTACCCTGATCTGGTTGCGGACCGCACGATATACATAGAATGCGCCTAAGATGATCAGCGCCAGAAAGGTAATTCCTTCGAGAATGAATTTTCGTAATTCGCGCTGCTGGAAATGATGAATCTGCTGAACATCCCGTTCATAAGTGGGTAGACTTTGATCCAGTGCTTCGAGCCGGAAATGCATCATCTCGCGGTTTTGTGATTCCAGTTCAATAAACCACCAGATCAGCGCGGTAAGGATATAGATCAGCAAAAACCAGTACACGATCGTAACAGAACCCAGCCGGGTTTTTTTAATTGGATTCATGGTACTGCATTGATGGTTACTGAACTTTCTGGATGCGGATACCCGCATTTAAAATGTGTTCAAGCGGATCTTCACGCATCAGCTGTTCAATTCGGAAGGTATAGGTGCCAGGCTGCGGAAATCGAACTGTTGTGATCAGGCTGCGGTGTTCGTAGATATCATCCATTCCGCTGCCAATCCATCCTTTGCTGTCGGTTGCCAGCCGGATGTCGAAGCGTTGTTTATTGAACCGTGCGGTATCTGACGGAGTTTGTGTGTACAGGTTGATCCATAAATTATTCCAACGATAAGCATTGGTATGGCGCAGCACTACAAACAAATCATATACCGCAGCAGTGTCACTGATCTTCACGCTGATCTCGGGAATAAAATCCGATGCCCAGGCATGACCGGGTATAGCGACATTCTTTTCGAAGCTGTCGATTTTTCCGCAGGCAACACAACTCAGGAATAAAAACAGAATGAGAATGGGCTTCAAGGAAAATAATTTTTACAAAGATAATTGTGATCCGGAGGTTTACAAGTTAAAGCACATTGAGTATCTGCTCTTTTGCTTTTTCCAATTCATCTTTCATATGCACAACAGATTTCTGAATGCTCGAATCATAGGCTTTTGCCCCGGTGGTGTTAATCTCCCGGCCGATTTCCTGCAACACAAAGGATAATTTTTTTCCCTTACCGTGTTCGTCTTCACCAAGAATTGATAAGAAATACTGGCAGTGATTGCGCAGCCGCACCTGTTCTTCGCTGAGGTCGATCTTTTCGATATAATAAATGATCTCCTGTTCAAGCCTGTTGTGGTCATATTTATCTTTTCCCACATTTTCTTCCAGCAGCTTTTCCAGTCCTTCACGTATCCGCGTTTTTCGCAGCGGTTCCAGTTGTTCAACCATTTCCTGGTGATGCAGAATGTTGCGTATGCGCAGGGTCAGGTCATCGTATAAGGATTTGCCCTCTTCCAGGCGGTGGTTGTTTAAATTGGTGGTGGCTTCTTCTATAACTTTTGTGAAGGCTTCCCATTCATCTTCTGTCAGTGTTTCACCGGTTGGAGTGATCACTTCCGGAAGTTTTAGTAAAGTGCTTAATATAGCGGAGGTATCCAGACCCAGTTCCCGGGAAAGATCAGCAATAGGCTGATAATAGGCTTTGGCCAGGTCGGTATTGATGCTTACGGGTTTTGAGCTGCCGGTTTCTTTGAGGCTGATGGTGCAGTCTATGGATCCGCGGTATAACGCTTTTGATAATTGCGTACGGATTGCAAATTCAAACGGTTTCAGAAACGCGGGCATTTTCAGGTTCAGTTCAAACTGCTTTCCATTGAGTGATTTAATGTCAACGAGAAACGTCTTATCACCCACGGCACGCTCTGCTCTTCCAAATCCGGTCATTGATCTTAGCATAGGAAGTAATTTACAGCAAGTTAAATTATTTACGGTAGAGTGCCGGTTCGATGCGCATATTTATGAACGTTTACCGTTTTTCCTGTCAGGTTGTTCAATTGCTGCATAACAATCCCGGGCACTCAGCTCACGGATAGCTCCCGGTTCGAGATGATCAAGTGTTAACCGGCCGATACGAATACGGATAAGCCTTAATGTTGGAAAGCCCGCTGCAGCCGTCATCTTCCGAACCTGTCGGTTCTTGCCTTCCGTTAGCGTAATGCTGATCCAGCTGGTGGAGATGTTTTTCCGGAAACGCACCGGTGGTAGTCGTTCTGTGACCCAGTCGGGTTTTGTACAACGCCGCACACGGCATGGTTTGGTGTGATATGATTTTCCATTCACCGTAATTACCACGCCTTTTTCAATTGTTGAACAGGCTGCTGTTGTAATGTCTCCATCTACCTGAACCAGGTATTCACGTTCGTGCTGATGATCGGGATGCAACAGCAGGTTGTTGATCCGCTTATCATTGGTTAGCAATAATAATCCTTCACTGTCCTGATCAAGCCGGCCAACCGCATATACGTCCTTAGGAACTTTAAAGTACTCATTCAACCCGGGCTGATCGGGTGTACTGGTAAAGCGACTGGTTACCTTATATGGTTTGTGAATGATATAATACCGGAGCATCAGCGGAAAAAAAATCCTCCTGATGTCAGGAGGATGATATAAAGATGGGTTAGTAAGTACCGGGGAATTTAACTTCCCTACACAATATTAAAAATAATTTCTCCTATCAAAAAAAATTTTAAATTATTTTTTATACACATTTTAGCGTTAACTGTGGAAAAGGCATTGTACAACGCTTCCAGCTTTCGTCATTTTTTAAACTATTCCATTCTGCTTAAATTAAGCTTTGATAGAAGCGACGCGTACAACCCGCTGCAGTGCTGGGTTTCAGCAGACGATGAATTTTTTGTACGCTATTTTTTTTGATCAGCAGATGTGCTATACATTCAACAGCCTGCGCTTTTTGTTGCAGTGGAATACAGTAGCGTTGCTGAAAGATTTTTTTAATGCTGCCGATCATTTTCCTTCAAATCCGATTTAACGGGTTGAATAAGGGTGCTGTTTTATTTCCACCTACTTTTGCATAAATATGTTATTATGAAATTTCCTTCACCGGTTGCTGTCGACTGGCTTGCTGGTCTGACAGGTGCACAACTTGCAGGCGATGCATCACTTCAGGCTACCGGTATCAATGAGATCCACAAAGTGGAACCCGGCGACATAGTTTTCGTTGATCATCCGCGGTATTATGCACCATGCCTGAATTCTGCGGCTACGGTGATTATCATTAACAGCGTTGTTGATGTACCGGAAGGTAAAGTGTTGCTGATTCATGAGCAACCCTTTGAAGCATATCAACAGATCGTCCGGCACTTCCGGCCATTTGATCCGGGAAGAGAAATGATTAATAGTGCGACCATCGGACCCGGTAGTTTTATTTATCCGAATGTTTATATCGGTAAGCATGTTTCAATTGGAGCGGAGTGTATCATTCATCCGAATGTAACCATCATGGATCATTGTGTAATCGGTGACCGCGTAATCATCCAGGCCGGATCGGTTATCGGATCCGACGCGTTTTATTACAACAGCAAAAAAAATCGCAGCGTTCAGTATACGAAAATGTTAAGCTGCGGACGGGTAATTCTTCATGATGATGTGGAAATCGGAGCGGGCTGTACTATAGACCGTGGGGTAAGTCATGATACCATCATCGGCAAAGGCACCAAGCTGGACAACCTGGTGCATATCGGTCATGATACCGTCATTGGATCGAACTGCCTGCTGGCCGGCCAGGTAGGTGTGGCAGGTGCAACAACTATAGGTGATGGTGTTATACTTTGGGGACAGGTTGGTGTTTCCAAAACCCTCACCATAGGCGACAATGCTATTGTGTATGCACAAAGTGGTGTGAATACATCTATTGCAGGAGGTAAAACCTATTTTGGTTCGCCGGTTGAAGATGCGGCCGAAAAGAAACGCGAACTCGTTTGGATCAGGCGCATCCCTGAACTTTGGAAGAAAGTAATGGGAGAATGATTCCGGCATTGCAGCCGGAGGATGATGTTACAGGGTTACATGAACAATGAGCATATCGGCGAACTAATCATATTCAAAATCATAGGGCAACAATTCAGCAAGCTTTTTCCATGCCCAGTAGCCCGCATTAACCATATCAGCCTGGTCATAGAAATACCCGTTTTCTTCAATCGTGAACGGAGCATGCACATCAATAATGGAGACCTGCATTTTGGTGTCTTCAGGGAAATTGAATTCTTTCAGGTATTCTTTACTGGGCCATACCCGTTTATAGCCAATGCGATGACGGCCATCCCAGGTGATGATTACACCGGAACTGTCGGTTCGGAAGCGGCTGTCATCATACACATCGGCTAACAGTTCCCCGGTTGCTGTACGCCCGGGTTTGCGGATCATCTTCTCAACAATAAAACCTTCTTCAGCTAATTCGCGGTTATACAATGCGCGCATGAAATGCAAGCGCGAGCCCAGGTAGGTGGCAGCGCGATTTTTCTCCCATTGAATAATAGCTGCTTCGGTTGAATCCATCAGTTCAAATAAAGCATGGCCATTGTACTGACTGATGAGTGTTTTGTAATCGTACCGGAATGAATCCAGTTGATAGCGGATCGTATAGCCGAGTGCATAATTTTTGATGATCAGGTCTTCATGCGCGGTAATTTTCAGGCGGTTTCGTTTCTTGGAATAATAAAAATGAAGCGCTTCAGGATTTTCTATGATGCATTGCTTTGCATTGGGTGTCGTGCCGATGAAATGCTCCATAAAAAAGGCTCCGAAACGTTCAAGTCCGTTAGGCGTTTCACTGCTTACCACAAAATCTACCGCGTCCATTGCGCTATCCTGTTTCGTTAACCAGATTTCCACTGTATCGGACAGCGGGATCGTATTGGAAATACGGAGTACCGATTTGGAATAACCGGTATAGGAGATCACCAGGTCGTAACCACCGGCAGGCAGGCGAAGGAAAAAATTTCCATCAGCATTCGTTATTGTTCCCAGTGTAGTGTTCTGCGCGAATACGGAGGCTCCGGGCATAGGTGTTCCGGTAGCCGAATCCTTTACGATGCCCAATATGGAAAAGTTTTTTTCCTGGCTCATGCTGAGCAGCGGAATGAACAGGCAAAACAGCAGGGTGTGGATTTTCATCGGAACTATTTTTGTATAAACGAATTGCATGCGCATATATTGAATGAACTGTTATTCCTGCAATAATGCTGCCTTCTGATAAGCCGCCCCGGCCCTGCTGATGGAATGTTCCAGCGGGGTAAATGTAAATCCGGGAAGTGCCTGCAGAATTTTACGGTTATCGAAGTAGGTTTTGGTCTGCGCTACTTTTGCCGTTTCACGGGTCAGCAGTGGTTTTTTACCGGTGAACAACGCTTTCAGGCGTTCTGCCCGCCAGGCCAGTTGACCCATGAATGGGGTGGCATGTTTATGCGGGCGCTTTTTGCCGAGGCTGTCGGAAATTGTTTCAAGCAATTGTTTAAACGACCAGTTTTCACTCGTGACAATATAGCGCTCTCCGCTAATGTCTGATGTTAACATATGCAGGCATATTGCGGCGATATCTTCCACATCTACAAAACCATTAACCCCGGTGGTATAATAGGGAAAGCCGGTAAACGCGTTTTTAAAGAGGGCGGCGCTCGAACTATTCCAGTCGCCATAACCCAAAACGGTCCCGGGATTCAGAATTACGGCCTGTAAGCCTTCCCCGATACCCCGCCAAACCTCCATCTCTGCCTTGTATTTGGAAATCGCATAGTGTGTATTGGACGTGCTATCAACCCATTTTCGGTCCTCCGTTACCGTTGAACTGGTCGCTGTTCTGCCCAGTGCCGCGACGGAACTGATATGAATCAGCCGGGGGATGTCCAGCTCAATGCAACTGTTTACTACATTTTCGGTACCGTTGATATTGGTCTGATACATTTCCTGCCGGTCGGCTTTGTTGAAGCTCACCCGTGCCGCGGCATGAATGACCGCTTCAGCGCCTTCCATCTGGTCATGCAGTCCATGAACATCCAGCACATCGCCCTTCACCCATTCTGCCTGCTCCAGTATGTCGCGATCGATAAAGCCGGGAAGCGCGGCCGATCTTCGTATAGCCCTGACCGTATAGCCATTCAAGATCAGGTCGCGGATGATGTATGCCCCAACAAAGCCTGTACCGCCGGTTACAAAAATCATGTGCCTGTTGTTTTTAGAATGATATTTTATTGTGCGTTATAATCATAGTAACCGCGCCCCGACTTCCTGCCCAGTCTGCCTTCCGCTACCAATTGCCGCTGCAGCGCAGAAGGCTGTAATCGTGGCGGCCGGTGAAGCGCTTCCCACACGGAACAACTAACCGTAAAATTAATATCGTTGCCGATCAGGTCCATCAGGCGAAAAGGGCCCATGCGGAAGCCGGTTTGTTCCATCAGGGCATCGATGCGGTGCAGGGGAATATTGGTCGTTTCGGCAAGCTGCAGGGCTTCAAGGTAATAGGGTCGTGCTACGCGGTTCACGATAAATCCCGGGGAATCGGTGCAGCGTACGGGTATCTTATTCAATTGCAGGGTCAGGTCATGCAATTCATCGAGCAAAGCCGGACTTGTTTCTTTGCCGGCAATCAATTCCACCAATTTCATTTTATGCGCCGGATTGAAGAAATGCATTCCGGCAAATTGTGCAGGGTTAGTCACACCCTCAGCCAGTTGCGTAATGGATAATGAAGACGTGTTGCTGACAATTCGCGCGTCGGGCCAGGCTTCAAGAATTTGCCGGTACAATTTTATTTTGATGTCCGCATCTTCAACGATCGCCTCTATGAACAGGTCGGCAGGAAATTTATGGATGTCGGTTGTAT
>JAEYRC010000044.1 GCA_023409675.1 Bacteroidota bacterium | reverse complement strand
CCTGGAAGCGATTCGCAAAGAAAAATCTTCAGTATATCCTAAATTTATTCTTCTCGATTTAAATATGCCGAAGAAAGACGGTCGGGAGGCTTTGAAAGAAATAAAGCAACATCCTGAATACCGGAAGATCCCCGTGATCGTATTTACCACCACCAAAAACGAACACGAAATCAATCGTTGTTATGAATTGGGGGCCAATACCTATATAGTAAAGCCTGTCAGCTTCGACAGGCTTATTGGTGTAATGCAGGAATTAAAATCGTACTGGCTCAATACCGCGTCGATTCCTTAATAATATAATCGCGTTGAAACCAGGACCGGATTCTTTCGGTCATTGTTCGTATACGGCCTCTGTTTAACGCGTGTGATGAGAAATTTTTGAAGAATAGTGGTAAGAATAGACGGCTGACCCAGTCGGCTTTGGCCAGCAGAACCTTCTTGATGACCATATCACCCAGAATATTAATACCAAAATTCAATACCGGATTAGAACGATCTCTTTTAAAGAGTTTTTTCGCCACTCCATATGCTGAACCTACCGGGGCAAGTTCAAGCTTCAGGTCTCCCCAATTGGCTTTCATCTGGTGTTTCTGAACAGACAGCAAATTTTCCATGCGTTCTCTTTCAGCCAGTAAATCGTTATAACTTTTTATCTCACTCATATAATTTTCGGATAATACTGTTTCGGATAACAGGGAAGACAATTTTTTTCCGCAGCATAAAGAGTATAATAATGAGCAGCAGGAAGAATACCGCTACCAGTAAGAAGCCAAGTGCCATACTGTTTAATAAGCTGCCCAGCCAGAAGCCAAGCGCCATACCAAGGAAAAACAATACGAATATTCCAAAGAAAAGAACAGAAACTGCTGCCAGCACACTGGCTGCTATTCCGGTTGCTTTATCAGAAAGTTTTAATACCGTTAGTTTATAATAGGTCTGCGCATAATCGCCAATACTTTTAACCAGGTTTTCCGCTTTCGATTTTAATTCTTCCATATTAAGCGTTCATTATTAAATCAAAAAAAGAGATGCGGGCGAACCCGCATTTCTTTAGCTAAAGCTTTCTTTTACTTTGTTGAAGCGTTCTCCTGCTTCATTGAAACGATTGCTGGCTTCCTGTGCCGCAGATCCGGCTTCTTTGGAAGCTTTTTTACGCATATTTTCAAATTCCTGCTTGCCTTCAGCAAACAGATCTGCAATATGATTTGCGAAATCATTGGCACTTTCCTTTACTTTCTGACGAAGCTCACTTCCTTTTTCAGGGGCCAGCATCATACCAATTACTGCACCTGCCGCAGCAGCACCTACTATTCCAAGAATAATTTTAGTTGACGAGTTCATAGTTTTAATCATTTAATTGTGAACAATTACTGCAGTTCTATGTCAAAATATTGTGCCTGTGGTGCGGAAACAGCAATACGGAATGGAATAATATGAAGGTAAAGAGAATGAGTAAATAATTCTACACTGAACTTAAAAAGACTCTGGTAAGATATTTTATGTACTTTGGAAGAATATAGTATATGAACAGAAGAAAGAAAGTGTTAATCATAGATGACGAGGTTGATTTGTGTCTTCTTTTAAAGACCTACCTGAACCGAAGAAATTACGAAGTGTATTATTCCCATACATTATCGGAAGGGATGATCCAGTTTAGTCAGGTTCAACCCGATATTCTATTTCTGGATAATAATTTACCCGATGGTGTGGGTTGGGAGAAGGCTACCGGATTACTTGAGTCGAACCCTAAACTTCAGGTACACCTGATCAGTGCCTATCATCCTAATACACCGGAAAAGGTTTCCGAAACCTTCAAAGTCTGGGAAAAGCCGCTTACACTCCGCGACCTGGATACCTATATAAAATAGATCGGGGCTTTACAGCCTCATACCATAAAAAAAAACAGCGCCTGAAGCGCTGTTTTTCTATGCTGTACAATTCTCTATTTATTATTTCGTCATCAGTTCTTTTATCGTCTTACCTATATCGGCAGGGCTCTGCACTACATGAATTCCACATTCGGCCATGATCTTCATCTTAGCCTCAGCGGTATCTTCCGCGCCACCAACGATCGCTCCGGCATGACCCATTCTGCGTCCCGGAGGAGCTGTTTGACCAGCTATAAAGCCAACTACCGGCTTCTTTGCGTTATCCTTATACCAGCGGGCAGCTTCCGCTTCCATTCCGCCGCCGATCTCGCCAATCATAACGATACCATCTGTCTCAGGATCATTCATGAACAATTCGAGGGCTTCGCGGGTGGTTGTGCCTATGATGGGATCGCCACCAATACCCACGGCTGTTGATATACCCAGCCCTGCCTTGGCCACCTGGTCGGCAGCTTCATAGGTTAAGGTGCCGGATTTGGATACTACTCCAATCCGACCTTTTTTGAAGACAAAGCCGGGCATGATGCCTACTTTACATTCTTCAGCAGTGATTACACCCGGACAGTTGGGTCCAATCAGCCGGGTATTTTTTCCCTGCAGGAAATTTTTAGCCTTGACCATATCCTGTACCGGAATACCTTCCGTGATACAGATGATCAATTCGATGCCGGCTTCAGCCGCTTCCATAATGGCATCTGCGGCAAACCCGGGGGGTACAAATATGATGGAGACGTTGGCACCGGTTTGTTTTACTGCCTCATACACGGTGTTGAACACCGGTTTATCCAGATGGGTTGTGCCACCTTTACCAGGAGTTACGCCACCGATCACCTGCGTGCCATATTCAAGCATCTGGGTAGAATGAAATGTACCTTCTGTTCCGGTAAAGCCCTGAACGAGGATTTTTGAATTTTTATTGACTAATATGCTCATAGCAGATTTTTAAAAGATTGCGCAAAAATAGGGTAATAATGCTAAGTGTCGGCATTAAAGGAACATTATCCCCCTGACTGGTCGGGCAGAATTTCATCATCTCCCAGTAATGCCTCCATGTCACGATCATTTTCGATCCTTCCACTCATTTCAAGCATACGCATATCCTTGGCGTCTTTGAGAAACTCCGACGCGAAAATGAATTCATTGAGTTTTTCATTTTTGCTGAAAATAATCTCCTTATTATTTCCTTCCCATTCTTTCAATCCCTGGCTCATGTAAATAATATGGTCGCCCATTTCCATCACACTGTTCATGTCATGGGTATTCACAATGGTAGTGATGTTGTATTCCCGGGTGATCTCCATAATAAGCCGGTCGATAACGAGTGAGGTCAGTGGGTCGAGGCCCGAATTGGGCTCATCGCAAAACAGGTATTGCGGGTTCAGCACAATAGCGCGGGCGATACCCACTCTTTTTTTCATACCACCACTGAGTTCGGCGGGATATTTTTTATTCACCCCTTCCAGGTTAACCCGCTCGAGTACTTCGTTTACCCGTTGCAGTTTCTTTTTGGTGGGGTCTTTGGTAAACATATTCAGCGGGAACATTACATTTTGTTCTACCGTTAAACTGTCGAATAATGCCGATCCCTGGAAGAGCATACCGATCTGCTTGCGGATCTCTTTTCGCTCAGCAGGATTCATGGTAAGAAAATTCTCGCCATTATATAGAATTTCCCCGCTGTCGGGAACAAACAAACCCACCAGACATTTCATGAAAACGGTTTTACCGGATCCACTCGACCCGATGATGAGGTTGCATTTTCCGGCTTCCATCTTCGCGCTTACATCATGCAGAATGACGTTTTCTCCAAAACTCTTTCGTATATTTCTGACTTCAATCATGTGTTTATCATTGCAGTAAAAGAAGGCTGAGGAGGTAATCGAACGCGAGAATAGCCACGCAGCTCACCACCACCGATTTTGTACTGGCCCGGCCGATTTCCAGTGACCCGCCTTTTACATAATAGCCATTGAAGGCCGGAATGCTGGAAATCAAAAAGGCGAACGTATAGGCCTTTACCAGGGCAAAAAATACATTATACGGAATAAAGTTTTCCAGTAAACCCTGATCATAAATATTCGGAGCAACAATACCCGCGCTGACACTGGCCAGTCGCCCACCGTAAATACCAAGGGCCATCGACAGCACCACCAGCAGCGGAATCATGATAAGGGAAGCCAGTATCTTCGGTAACACCAGGTAGGTTTTGGTATTGATACCCATGATCTCCAGCGCATCGATCTGTTCACTGACGCGCATATTTCCCAGCTCACTCGCGATCTTACTGCCCACAACACCTGCCAGTACAATACATACCAGAGTAGGAGAAAATTCAAGTATCACCGTATCTCTTACGATCTGGGCAATGATCGATTTGGAAAGGATGGGACTGGTAAACTGATAAGCCGTCTGTAATGCGGAAACCGCACCCATAAAAAAGGAAATGATCACAACGATACCCAGGGAGCCAATACCAATCTCAGAACACTGGTGCATCAGTTCTTTCCAATACATCCGGGCATTATCCGGTTTGGAAAACATCCCCTTCATCAACAATAAGTACCTGCCGAAATCTGAAAGAAAATTCATAGTTGTGTGCTGGTATTACCTGGTCTTGTTTGTATTGCTGTTCCAAGATACAATATTCCTGTTACCCTGACTTTCGGTATGCGGCAACTTATATTATTCCTGCTTTTTATACCGGCGGTTCCACCTCGACATTGTAGTTTCCTGTTTCGGTGAAGTAGGGGTGGATTTGATCTGCGCATCTGCCACCGCTATCAGCGCCATATTAACAATGCTGCGTACCGAACTGCCCAGTTGCAATACATGCACGGGTTTTTTCAATCCCAGCAGTATAGGTCCGATGGCATCGGCGCCGCCAACTTCTTTCAGTAAGTTATATGCGATATTTCCGGCCGCGAGGTTGGGAAATACCAGCGTGTTCACATCATGATCAACCAGTTCGGTAAACGGGTAATTCTCTTTCAGTAGATCTTTACTGAATGCGAGGCTTGCCTGCATCTCACCATCTACAGTAAGCGAAGGATCTTTTTCTTTTACGATCGCACGCGCGCGGGCCACCAGTTTTGCTTCCGGCGAATCGCTGGAGCCGAAGTTGGAATAACTCAGCATAGCAACCCTGGGCGTTAAATTAAAATTGCGCACTTCGCGGGCAACCAGCAGCGTAATATCTGCCAGTTCTTCTGCCGTGGGGTTAAAGTTAACCGTTGTATCGGCAAGGAATAGCGGTCCTTTTTTGGTCAGCAATATATACATGCCGGCGATCTTCTTAACGCCCGGTTCAACACCAATGATCTGCAGAGCCGGCCGTATCGTGTCGGGATAATTTTTGGTAAGCCCCGAAATCATCGCATCGGCCTCACCGGTTTCCACCATCATACAGCCAAAATGATTTCGGTCTTTCATGGCCTTCAGGCTCTCATACCGATTAATGCCCCGACGATGCCGCTTTTCAAAAAACTGCTGTCCATACACACGCCGCTTTTCTTCATGTTCATCCGACTGCGGGTCGATGATCGGCATCCGCTCGATCGAAATGCCATTCTCTTCCGCAATCATGCGAATCTTCCGTTCGTTACCTAACAGTATGGGGTATGCGATATTTTCATCCAGAATAATCTGGGCCGATTTGAGGATTTTCAGGTTGTCGGCCTCCGCAAAAACGAGGGTGCGCGGATCGCGGCGGGCTTTGCTGCCCAGGATACGCATGATCTGATTATCGAGGCCGAGCCGCTTATTCAGGTCGATGGCATATTCCTCCCAGTTTGTTATTGCGCTTCGGGCCACCCCGCTCTCCATTGCCGCTTTGGCCACCGCGGGCGCTACGGTTGACAACAAGCGGGGGTCAAGGGGTTTTGGAATTATATACTTCGGTCCGAATACAATGGTTTTGGCATTGTACGCGATATTAACAATATCGGGAACCGGAGTTTTGGTGAGGCTGGCAAGTGCTTTAACGGCGGCCAGCTTCATTGCCTCATTTATTTGTGTGGCCCGAACATCCAGCGCTCCCCGGAAAATGAAGGGGAAGCCCAGCACATTATTTACCTGGTTCGGGAAATCACTTCTTCCGGTGGCCATAATGATATCATCCCGTACCGCTGTTGCCGCGGCATAGGAAATTTCCGGGTCTGGATTGGCCAGTGCGAAAACGATGGGGCGTCGGGCCATCGACCGGATCATATCGGGTGTAACCACATTGCCTACACTAAGCCCGACAAATACATCGGCATCTTTCATAGCCTGGGTCAGCGTACAATCACTTCGCTTTATGGCAAAACGGCGTTTTTCTTCATCCAGGTCGGTTCGGCCTTCATGCAGCACGCCGTCCTTATCGAAGAGGATGAAGTTGCTGTGGCGGGCACCCAGGGAAACATACAGTTTCGCACAGGCCATGGCCGCGGCTCCGGCGCCGTTCATGACAATACGTACCTTCTCTATCTTTTTCTTCTGCAGTTCAAGGGCATTAAGTAACGCGGCGCTGCTGATAATCGCCGTACCATGCTGATCGTCATGCATCACGGGGATGTTCATGATCGATTTCAGTTTCGATTCTATATAAAAACATTCCGGAGCCCGGATATCTTCGAGGTTTATACCACCAAAGGTGGGTTCCAGTGCCTTCACGATCTGTACAAACTTTTCCGGATCCAGTTCGTTGATTTCAATATCGAAAACATCGATATCCGCGAAAATTTTGAACAGCACGCCCTTGCCCTCCATGACCGGTTTGGAAGCCTCCGGGCCGATATCGCCCAGGCCCAGTACTGACGTGCCATTGGTGATCACCGCTACGAGGTTGCCCTTTGCGGTGTATTTATAAATGTTATCGGGATTCGCTTTGATTTCCTGACAGGGAACCGCTACACCGGGTGAATAAGCCAGCGATAGATCACGCTGGGTTTTTGCATCTTTTGTGGGTATAACTTCAATTTTGCCAGGCCTGCCCTTACTGTGATACTCCAATGCCTGTTCCCTGTGAAGGTCTTTTTGCATATTGCGGTTTTATTCCGGACGCAAATTACGGAAAAGGCGCTTGTCTGCGCCAGCAGCGTGTAAATACCTGATTGCAATTGCATTATACTCAAAACTACTGTTTCATAGCGCCAATAATTTTCTGTTAAAGCACAGGCTGCCGCGGAAGGGTGAATGTATAATGCCCGGGAAAAAATGTATTTTTAACGTCAAAATCCGAAAAAAATATGCGATTTAAAACGTCCGGCCTGCCCATTCTGGCCCTGAGTGCGGTCCTTCTTGTTGGTGCCTGTAAGAAGGATAAAGGCGATGATACCGGCACACCTCCGCCACCTGAACCGCCAAGTCTTGCAGATAAACATAAAGATACTACGGTGCTGTAC
>JAEYRC010000027.1 GCA_023409675.1 Bacteroidota bacterium | reverse complement strand
TGGCTCCGGCCAGGAAAAAGGGTTTTCGCCTTCCGAGGCGATTCCAGGTTTTATCACTGTAATACCCGATGATGGGTTGCACAATCATTCCTACCAAAGGCGCTGCCAGCCAGAATAAGGGAAGGTGTTCGATGTCGGCCCCGAAAGAACGCAGAATTCTGCTGGTATTCCCGTTCTGGAGCGCGAAGCCGAATTGGATTCCCATAAAACCAAAGCTCATGGTGAAGATCTGTGGAATGGACAGACCCGGTTTGGATACGGGTAAAGCCGCATCGGTTGCAGTAGTTTGGGAAGCCATATAAGTAGATGCGGCAGGGATTCACCCCGGTACCGCCAGCGTTTGGTTTAAGACCTTAGGAATAGGTTGAGCGATTATTCAATCGTGAACCCATTAGGCAATACGGCGCCTTTCTTAACAACGACCACACCATCTTTCACGGTATACAATGAATGATCGGTATTGGCAAGATGTTCTCCCCCATTGATTCTAACGTTATCGCCTATGCGACAATTTTTATCCACCAGCGCGTTTTTGATAAAACATCCCTGACCAATACCAACATTGGGAATCCCCTGGCTATGTGCCGCTTCGATTTCTTCAATGGTTTCGTAATAATCGTTACCCATTATATATGTATTCACAATGGTAGTACCGAAACCGATCCTCGATCGGATGCCGATCACGCTGTTTTCGATCTTTGAAGCGTTCAGGATACATCCATCTGCAATAACTGTTTTGACCATGGTGGTTCCGCTCACCTTTGCCGGTGGAAGCATACGCGCACGGGTATAGATGGATTTGGTATTATCAAACAGGTTAAAATCAGGAACATCAGCGGTTAGTCCGAGATTCGCTTCATAAAAGGAATAGATATTTCCAATGTCTGTCCAGTAACCCTCATACTGATAACTGGTTACCTTATAATCTTTCAGCGACTGCGGAATAATTTCCTTACCAAAATCCGTTCCTTCCTTAAACACATCGTTCAGCAAATCGAACATCAGTTGCCTGTTGAAGAGATAGATACCCATGGAAGCCAGGTATACTCTGCCCTGCGCCTGCATTTCAGGACTTGTTTCACTGGCCCAGGCCTCGAGACCGGACTTAGGTTTCTCCGTAAACGCGGTGATCTGACCTTCTTCATTCTGTTTGAGAATACCGAAATCGGAAGCATCTTTTGCATTAACGGGTATAGTGGCAATGGAAATGTCTGAACCCAGTTCGATATGTTTATTTACCATATCCATAAAATCCATCTGGTACAACTGGTCACCCGATAGGATCAGCACATAATCGCTGGGAAAGGTACCGATATGGCGAAGGCTCTGACGAACGGCATCCGCGGGGCCCTGGTACCATGCCGGATTATCCGGGGATTGTTCGGCGGCAAGGATATCCACAAATGCGGAACTGAAGGCGCTGAAGTGATAAGTATTCTTGATATGCCGGTTCAGAGAGGCGGAGTTGTATTGTGTAAGTACAAACATGCGGCTGATTCCGGAATTCAGGCAGTTCGAAATCGGAATGTCCACCAGCCGGTATTTACCCGCAATGGGCACGGCAGGCTTGGAGCGGCTCGCTGTAAGTGGATATAGTCTTGTTCCTGCACCTCCTCCGAGGATCACGGCCAAAATTGATTTAGACATAAAGATTTTTTTTCTGGTATTAGAAGTTCTAAGCTAATTTATTTCCTGCTGAATATTACCTCTTCATAGAGCTTTATATAATCCTGCGTACTGCGTTCCCATCCAAAATCAAGTTGCATTATTTCTTTACGCAGATAATTGAGTGTACTCTTATCGTGATACAATTCAACTGCCCTCCAGATCGCATGAGTTACATCGCCAACTGCGGTATGATTGTAACAGATGCCATAGCCTCCCGCATCACCAAAATCAATTACGGTATCTTTCAATCCGCCGGTACGGCGCACCATAGGGATTGTTCCGTAGCGCATGGAATACAACTGGTTCAATCCGCAGGGTTCAACGCGTGACGGCATTAATAAAAAATCCGCGCCAGCGTACATACGATGGCTCAGCCCTTCATGATATCCTACATACACATTATAATCCTGCTGCGCTATATCCTTTATCTGGTTGAGTTCGTGCTCTACAGCGGCATTACCACTGCCCAGGATCAGAAAATTCATTCTGCGTCCGATATGATAGAAGGCATCACGGATAACCTGAGGAAGGATATCAGCACCTTTTTCGCCTACAAGCCGACCGATGAAAACCAGTAATGGCTTGTCGAAGTCGAGCTGAAATTCATCGCACAGGCTTGCCTTATTCATTGCTTTA
This sequence comes from Bacteroidota bacterium, assembly GCA_023409675.1. Lineage (GTDB taxonomy): Bacteria > Bacteroidota > Bacteroidia > Chitinophagales > Chitinophagaceae > Flavitalea. The sequence goes on along the minus strand of JAEYRC010000027.1, from coordinate 3,368 downwards.
CCGGCTTCCTGCTGTTGAATGCCGAAACGGTGTTCGAGATAGGTATCGGTTTTAGGATCCCAAACATCAAGATCAATACCATTAAGTATACCCGAACATTTCCCACGCTCATATTCAAACAGGTCTTCAAGACCATTGCTCATGGTCGTTAGTTCAGTAAGGTAATTCGGACTAACAGTGGTGACGCGGTCGGCGCACTTAATGCCACTGGCCAGCGGATTGACCGTATTCTTCCAGTCGAGTTTCCCCCAGTTCCAGGTATCCCATGGCGGCAGGTAATGAATTTTGTCCCAGCCCATCCATCCCTGGTATTCAGCATTATGAATGGTCATTACGGTCGGAATGCCGCGGATATTGGCGTATTTATAGCAGTTCCCCAACATGAAGGGAATCAGCGCGGTATGATGATCGTGAACATGGATAAGGTCTGGATGATGTTTCCATGAGGCGATCCAGTCGAGCGCTGCAATCTGAAATGCGGTGAAGCGTTCGGTGTCGTCATCATAACCATAAACTTTTTCACGGTCGAGCAGGCCGTTAATATCCAGCAGGTACAGATCGAAGCCCAATACATTGAGCGGTTCTTTGATAACAGTAAATTCGAACCACCAGTTACCCAGGTTGGTAAACCCTTTATGTACAACTTCCCATTGATTGGCGTACAGAAATTTGGTGCGGTACATCGGCATAAGCACCTTGGCGATATGCCCGGCCTGGTTGAGGTATTTGGGCAGAGCTCCGGCAACATCACCCAATCCTCCTGCTTTGGCAACCGGATAACATTCTGCACTGATATGTACTATTTCCATTAAAATTTACCTTTTCTGTTAGATCATAAAACCAGGTCTGTAATTCCACTATATCCGCAAAAAAGCCCTGAAAGCCAGTATTTATCCCGTTTAAATTTAGGAAGAGTTTGTAAATGAATCATCAATAGAAGGAAATATTTTTCATATGACAAAAACATTGCTATTTTCAGCCCTTAATTCAAAAAAGGGAATTGAGTATGAACCAAACCAAACAGCCGACGAATACCGGTGCACTGGCCACTTTAGTGATTGTTTTTTTCTTCTGGGGTTTTATTGCTGCATCCAACAGTATTTTTATCCCCTTCTGTAAAGCGCATTTTAATTTATCCCAGTTTGAATCGCAACTGATCGGTTCAGCATTCTATGGCGCTTACTTCATTGGTTCATTACTATTATTCATTATTTCCAATGCACTCGGCCGCGATATTCTGAATAAGATCGGGTATAAGAAAGGAATTATTTACGGATTGTTTATTTCCGCACTTGGCGCGCTGCTGATCATTCCTGCTGCCAATGCCGATTCCTTTCCTGCCCTGCTGGCTGCATTTTTTGTAGTAGCCCTGGGATTTTCGCTTCAGCAAACCGCAGCAAATCCCTTTGCTATTTTATTGGGCGATCCGTCAACAGGTTCACACCGCCTAAACCTTGCCGGTGGTGTTAACTCGCTTGGTACGACACTCGGACCGATCATCATCAGTTTTTTCCTATTTGGTTCTGTGGGCGACAAGCATGCCGATGTAACCGTTACCAATATCAATACCCTTTACCTGATCGTAGCAGTGGTGTTCATTGCGGTGGCTTTATTCTTTTCTTTCTCCAAACTTCCCGCAGGCACCAATGATGAAAAATTTGAAGGTGCCAATAAAGCTTCGAAGGCCCTGTTAACCATGACGGGTATTATTTTAGCAATTATCCTGATCGGTCAGTTTACCGATGTTAATAAGGTCGTGTTACTTGCTGCCACCATCATTACAGTTTTGGTTATTCTGTTTTCATCCAATTCTGCCGCGATGAAAAACAACAACGGCTGGGGCGCGATGAAGTATCCCCAACTCATCTTTGGTATGATTGCCATCTTTGTATATGTTGGTGTGGAAGTAACGATCGACAATAACTTTGGTGCATTGCTTACCACACCGGGGTATTTTACAGATGAGGGATTGGATGAAAGTGTGATCTCCAAATACATTTCCCTGTATTGGGGAAGCCTGATGATTGGCCGCTGGACAGGTGCGGTGAGTGTGTTCAACCTGTCGAAAACTCCAAAAATCATCGCTACGATCATTGTTCCCTTTATAGCGTTTGCCGTGATCTTACTGGCCAACCGGGTGAATGGAGAAGATGTGACTGACCTGTACGGATATGCGATTTTTATTGTTCTTGCTATAGCAGCTTTTTTTTACGGACAGGATAAACCGGTTAAAACGCTGTTAACGGTTTCATTGCTGGCAATGACCCTGATGCTTATCGGCGTGTTCACCACCGGCATTATTTCGGTTTATGCCTTCATGGCCGGCGGTCTTTGTTGTTCAGTTATGTGGCCCTGTATTTTTTCTTTAGGTGTTGGCGGTTTAGGCAAATACACCAGCCAGGGTTCTGCATTCCTGATCATGATGATTCTGGGTGGTGCGGTCATTCCGCCACTGCAGGGTGCTCTGGGTGATACAGAAGGTATTGGAATGCACAATTCATACCTTTTTGCAGCGGCAAGCTTTGGAATTCTCGCTTTGCTTACCCTTAAGCTGAAGACCGTGCTGAGCAAGCAGGGACTTGATTTTGATGAGCAGATCTCCGGCGGGCACTAATTCTAAAAAGACGAATGTAAAATGACGACTAAACATACTTCCCTTCAGCCTTTAGCTATTGGGATTGATATTGGGGGAACCGGAACTAAATTTGGTATCGTTGACCGGATGGGGAACATTTTGTTTTCAAGCGAAATTCCTACCCGGGGTCATGATGAAGTGGAAGATTTCATTGAAGAATTACACCGTAACCTGTATCCGCTGATCGAAAAAGCCGGCGGGCCAGGCCGGATCAAAGGCATTGGCTGCGGAGCTCCCAACGGTAATTACTATACAGGCACCATTGAATATGCCCCTAACCTACCCTGGAAAGGCATTATTCCCCTGGCGAAATTGCTGGAAAATAAGTTTCGGTTACCGGTAATGGTTACCAATGATGCGAATGCTGCTGCTATTGGTGAAATGATGTATGGAGCCGCCCAGGATATGAAAGACTTTATCATGATCACTTTGGGCACAGGAGTGGGAAGCGGAATTGTTGCCAACGGAAAGCTGATCTACGGTCATGATGGTTTTGCAGGAGAATTAGGGCATACGATTATTATCCCCAATGGAAGAATGCATGAAGGAACCGGCAAACGGGGTTCTCTTGAAAGTTACGCGTCTGCTACCGGGGTGCGGCTGACGGCTATTGAAAAATTAACGCAAACTGATGAGCCGAGCCTGCTGCGTAATATTCCACTGGAATTACTTGATTCAAAAGCGGTATATGATGCGGCCAGTATGGGCGATAAGGTAGCCAAAGAAATATTTC
>JAEYRC010000006.1 GCA_023409675.1 Bacteroidota bacterium | reverse complement strand
GCATTCTGGTATACTTCCTTAGCCTGTGAAGAATCCCGGATATTGGGGTCTTCCAGTAAAGTCTGGCCCAGCCAGTATACGGCTTCAATATTATTTGGATTTGCCGCTAACACTTTCTCAAAGGTTTCCTTCGCACTCTGATACCGTTCATAATATAAAAACTTTTTGCCTTCCTCGACACTCTGCGCAAATAGCATCTGGCCGGTAATGACAGTAGATACGATTAAACTAAATACTCGTTTCATCATTGTCCTTGCTGGTTTTGAGTTGAAAAAAAATTATTTCCAGTTATTTCTGATTCTTCTTAAATAAACCTGTTATTCTGAAATGCTCATATCGCGAACATCGAACTGCATTCTTGCCGGAAGCAGGTAAGCGCGCCGGAATATCAGCTGGCCTTTTTCATAGATGAGAAAATTTTTGAATCCGCTGCCAAGGCCAGCATAATTTTCTTTCAGAATATAATACAAAGGGCGTACCATAGGATACCTGCCCATTGAAATGTTAGCCTGATAGGGCTTTACGTAGGTTCCGTTGCAACCCCGGCACTCAATTGAGGCGATCTTGATTTTATCCAGAAAGCTCAGTACGTCAGGATCTTCCTGGTTTCCTACCCAACTTACACCTACCAGTCCTATAGCATCGGTATTTTCTGATACGTAATCGATCACTGCCTGGCTGTTCTGAGCAGCCACAACATTTTTAGAAAGACTGTCGCCCTTCCGAAGTACCGAATCCATCAGGAACCGCACATTACTGGTAGCGGATGTTCCATCCATGAGTACTTTATACTTATACCCGCTGGTGCCTTTTACCATTGACCGGATGTCCTGCATGGTAAAGATGGAATCCTTAGCATTCGAATTAACGATAACGGCAATGGCATCAAAAGCCATCGGCCCGTACATGGGAATGAACTTCAAGGTATCTTCCATTGTATTGGCCTCCAGCCGGGTAAGGCCACGAGTAACAATAACCATCCTGATACTGTCTACTGCAAGATCCCGTAAACAGGCGGCTTCCGGCTTATAATGAACTATGATTTTTGCATTAGGATTTTGCGACTCAAATACTTTGATCTGTGAATCGATCACAGGTTTAAAGGCCTCGTCTACGCTGATATGGATTGTTCCACTGGTGGGGGTATCGCGGGTATCGCCCGCACTTCTTCCATCTCCACAACTAAACAGGAAGCCAAGATAGAGCAAAACAATTAATATTCCCAACTGCCTGGGAATTCCTTTTCCCGTATTTTTCATCAGTAAAAATAGTTTTTCTTAATCCCCCGATAAATCCTGAACCCGCCATACAGCAGGCATAAACCGCCAAACAGGTAATTGAACGGAGTGGGCGGAAAATCGAGCTGAACACCGAACTCTTCTTTAAAAGCAAAGAAAATTCCCATGCCAGTATAAATGATCCCCATGCCCAGATCCATGATCGAGCGACGGTTGGCCAACTGGCGCATTTTCTTCTGTTCCAAATCCCTTTTTATATCCTCCAGGTCCGGTCTCATAGTATGTATCTCCTTTTACGGATCGGGCAAGTTAAAAAAAACTTGTTAAAATGCCTGATGCCATTTTAAGCCTCACCGTGCAGCATACAGTTTCATGAATGTATTTTGCATCGGTTTATTTAGATGTACCCAGACTAATATTCCACAACATTTAAAGTAATCCGGGGTGCAATTGGCCTCAGCTTAACATTTCAGGCTGGCGCTTATTCCGGCACCTGGAAAATTATCGGTATCCTGTAATAGACCTGTACCGGTTTTCCGCGCCGCAAACCCGGCGTCCAGCGGGGCATTTTTTGGATTACACGTATAACTTCCCGCTCAAACACCGCATCCTCCCTGTTTTCAAACTCAATTCCGTTTACCATACCCTGCAGATCGATGTAAAATCGAACCTGAAGCCTGACTTTTTCGCCGGATTGCAGCAACTCGGGTACGCGAAGATTTCTCGATAAAAATCGATAGAGCGCCGATTTTCCACCCGGAAATTCAGGCATATGATCTGCTGTTTCCAGAATTTCCGGCTCCGCTTCTTTTTCGGGAATCGGTTCCATTCCATTGCCTTCATTTTCAGATGGCGGCGCAGGAGGAGCAATTTCTACGGGTGCTATCCCCTCCCGGGTAACTGTACTGATGAGTCGGTCTTCCCTGGCCAGCGTTTCTATATCGGGAATAGTATCACTGGCCTCATCACTGATCAGAAAAGCGGCGTATTGAATGGTGGCTGCCGGTGGTCTGGCAGCAGGAGGCTTGGTCGCTTTCGGGGGTTCTGGAGGTTTGGGAGGATCAATAAATTCATGGGTGCCAAGATCGGGTATCGTGTAGGAAGTTACCAGCATGCGGTCCTTATCGCGAAAGTAAAAATGCAGCAGTGTAATTAGCAGTAACAGTACCGGCACGCATAACATGGCCACGATCAATCGACGGTTATAATCTCTGCGAAGCGCATAAGCGCCATAGCCTTTGTTCTTATGTTCAAAAATAATGTCGAGTAATGACGATTGCAGAATTTTATCAGGAAGCATAGCAGGCAGGTTTATCGTAACCAGGGTTACGGGTGATGGTTAAAGTTTATCTACCTGCGCAGGTTGTTAATTAGATGAATGACCTGATGTAATTCCATAAAAGCCTGTAAACTTTGATGTAGAACTACTGCCGTTCCTGCGGATCGTTGATAACTTGACTGAACAAGTTGTAATTTTGCCCGCTATGAAAATTCTGATGGTTTGTCTGGGTAATATCTGCAGAAGTCCCCTGGCGGAAGGTATTTTAAAACATAAAGCTAAAATGCACCAGCTTCCCTGGGAGATCAGCAGCGCCGGCACCAATCATTATCATACCGGTGAACCTCCGCATACGTTATCACAGAAGGTAGCCAAAATCAATGGTATCGACATTTGTGATCAGCGGGCCCGGCGCTTTCGCGCGCAGGACTTCAGGGAGTATGATGTACTGTATGCCATGGCTGCCGATGTAGTAGAGGAAATGCGGAGAATGGCCGGAAAAGAGTTCAATCCGGAAAAAGTGCGGCTGTTGATGGACGTTATCTACCCCGGAGAACAGATGGATGTTCCTGATCCATGGTACGGCACAGAGCCCGGCTATCACGAAGTGTATTCCATGATCGACATGGCCTGCGATAAAATTATCCAGGACGCGCTGGCAACGGATGCATAACCCTGACACAGAACTTTAAACACAAACACGACCAACACAACAAGTATACATGAGCAAGCCATCACTACCGCAGGGCACCAGGGATTTCGGACCGGAAACATTACGGAAAAGATATTATATTCTTGATACGATAAAGTCTGTCTTTATTGTATACGGCTTTCAACCCCTGGAAACCCCTGCCATGGAAAACATCGATACCCTGATGGGGAAATACGGCGATGAAGGGGATAAACTTATTTTCAAGATCCTGAATAACGGTCTTGATCAACCGAATAAGGAGCAGCAGGCACGTCAGGCTTTTGAAGAGGTATTGAAAGGCCGTAATTCCCGGGGACTGACAGAACGTGCGCTGCGTTACGACCTGACCATTCCATTTGCCCGATATGTATCGATGAATATCGCCTCCCTAACGCTGCCGTTCAAACGTTACCAGGCCCAGCCGGTTTGGCGTGCCGACCGGCCACAGAAGGGCCGCTACCGTGAATTCTATCAGTGCGACGCGGATATCGTGGGCAGCCAGTCATTGTGGAATGAAGTGGAATTACTGCATATATATCAAACGGTTTTTGACCGGCTCTCCCTGAAAGGTTATGCGCTGCGGATCAATTCGAGAAAGCTGCTGGCCGCGCTGGCTGCAGGATGCGGCTGTTCGGAACAGCTTGTTCCATTAACCATGGCGATTGATAAACTCGACAAGATCGGCCTGGAAAAAGTACTGGAAGAACTCAGTACCCGTGGATTTAGTGCCGATCAAACCGCTTATATAAAACGTTATCTGGAAATAAGCGGCAGTAACGAGGAGAAGCTCGATAAACTGCAGCAGTTGATTGGTGAATCCGAGAATGCTGTTAAGGGTCTGGAAGAAATCCGGTTTGTTCTTGAAAGTTTCTCCGGGCAGTCTGATTCGGCTACTGGTAACCGTTTGATCGTTGACCTGACCCTTGCGCGCGGACTGAATTATTATACCGGTTTGATCATAGAGGCCAAAGCCCCCGCGTCGGTATCGATAGGCAGTATAGGTGGAGGCGGACGTTATGACGATCTCACCGGCCAGTTTGGAGTTCCCGGCATTGCAGGTGTAGGCATCTCCTTCGGAATTGACCGTATCTATGATGTACTGGAGGAACTGAAGTTGTTTCCGGAAGAAATTCATTCCGGCACTACCGCCCTGTTCTTTAATCTGGGAGAAGCGGAGAGCCGGACTGCATTTAACGCCATGCAAAAGTTAAGAGCCAGGGATATTCCCTGCGAATTGTACCACGAACAGGCGAAGTTCGACAAGCAATTCAAGTATGCGCAGCGCAAACAGATTCCTTATGTGGTTATTATCGGAACCCGTGAATTGGAAAATGGTACAGCGGTGATTAAAAATCTGGCCTCCGGAACGCAGGTGGAGGTTAGTGTTGAACAGCTTGCAGATCAGTTTGGTTGATTCAGAATACATTTCCCGGGGATTTATAGGGGATAAATACATATCCCGCAGATGACGCGGATTTGGGCAGATTTGCGCAGATTTAATACAGAATCGTGTATTCATCTGCGTTAATCTGCTAATGATCTGCGCCATCTGCGGGAAATGTATTCATCTGCGTTAATCTGCTCTGAATCTGTGGAATCTGCGGGAAAGGCTGTTTAAGTGGAATCTGCGGGAAATGTATTCTGTATTCCTAACACAATTCATAAATCACGGCAACACCCTGCCCCACCCCAACGCACATGGTGGCCAGTCCGAAGCGCACTTTTCTGCGCCGCATTTCATGAATCAGCGTAGTGGAAATGCGGGCGCCACTGCAGCCCAGAGGATGACCTATCGCAATAGAACCGCCATTAACATTGATGATAGCCGGATCGATATTCAGTTCCCGGATACAGGCAATCGACTGCGCCGCAAATGCTTCATTCAATTCCACCAGTCCGATATCCTGCATGTTTAGCCCTGCTCGTTTTAAGGCTTTACGGGTTGCCGGCACAGGACCAATACCCATGATGGAGGGATCAACGCCGGCAACAGCCATCGATACTACGCGCACCAGCGGCGTTAAATTCTGTTCCTTTAGGACATCCTCACTGGCCATCAGCAGCATGGCTGCACCATCGTTGATCCCGGAAGAATTGCCCGCGGTGACGGTTCCGTTCTTTGCGAAAGCCGGTTTAAGTGAGGCCAGTTTTTCGATGGAACTCTGACGGGGATGTTCATCCTGGTCAAAAAAGATCTTTTCCGATTTACCCCCCAGAAGTTCAACCGGAACAATTTCCACTTCCCAAATTCCTGCTGAGCGGGCCCTGAAATATTTTTCCTGTGAATGCAGTGCAAAGGCGTCCTGTTCATCCCGGGTTATCGCCCACTGTTGGGCAACGCGCTCCGCGGTTTCGCCCATACTGTACGGATGGTGCAAGGCGGCAAGTTTTGGATTGGTGAACCGCCAGCCAATCGTTGTATCCACCATTTCGGGGCTTCTGTTCCAGGAAGCTCCGGGCTTTGCCATAACATAGGGCGCGCGGGTCATGCTTTCCACTCCACCGGCCATATAAGTTCCACCATCACCATAACCAA
>JAEYRC010000251.1 GCA_023409675.1 Bacteroidota bacterium | reverse complement strand
TCACCGTTTCATTGTTGCGGGTAAGTTCTGTATTCCCACCGGTTGCCGCGGCGATATCTACGATCACACTGCCTTTTCGCATCGCCGAAATCATATCGGCGGTGATGAGTATAGGAGCCTTCTTTCCAGGGATCTGCGCGGTGGTTATAACAATATCCGCTTTGGCAATGCTTTCAGCAATGCGTTGTTTCTGACGCTGGAGAAATTCAGCGGATTGTTCAACAGCATATCCTCCCGCTGCTGACGCGTCGGCAGCACCTTCCACTTCGACAAATTTGGCTCCGAGGCTCATCACTTCTTCCTTTACAGCAGGCCGTGTATCAAACACTTCCACCACAGCGCCCAGCCGTTTCGCGGTGGCAATAGCCTGAAGACCGGCAACACCTGCTCCCAAAATCAATACCTTGGCCGGCTTGATGCTGCCCGCAGCCGTCATGAACATGGGGAAATAACGGCCATAGGTAGCCGCCGCTAACAGCACCGCTTTATAGCCAGCGATATTTGCCTGAGAACTCAGTACATCCATCACCTGGGCCCTGGTGGTGCGGGGTAACATATCCAGGCTGAACACCGTAATACCGGCGGATGCAAATTGCTGCATCAGGGTTTGATTATACAGCGGCTGGTATATTCCAATGATTACTTTTCCCGAAAAACTGTTCAGTTCCTCTTTAGCAGGTGCAGTCAATGTCAACAGCAGATCTGCTCCGCTCAATACAGCCTGCCTGTCGGCAACTTCAGCCCCGGCTTCGCGGTAATCCGCATCGCTGCTGAAGGAAGCATCTCCCGCCCCCTGTTCAACGATCACCGGCAGGCCCTTTTTCACCAGGGTGGCCACCGCTTCAGGCAATAAGGCTACGCGCGATTCAAAAGAAGGCTCTCGGAGCACACCTATCGTCATACCATGAATGTTTTTGTATAATTACACAGGAACGGGCGGAAAGATAAAAAAATTTTATCCAATAGCTGAAGTTATGCTTCACTGCGCTGCAATAACATTGCTTAAAACCGAATGGTGTAGTGAAGAGGCTCTTTAAATTCCTTCCTGAAAAATATAAAACCCAGAAAAAACAGGTCGACAGAAGCAGTTACCCCGGGACTATTGCGGATGATTTCCCAGGCATTTTCCATTTCCCGGCTCCAGTGGATGTCATCGAAGATGAGGATGGAATCTGTTGTAGTGTATTCCCTGATCTGTTCAAAATAACGCAGTGTAGGCTCCAGGCGATGGTTGCCATCAATATACGCCAGGTCTACCCGACCAAGCTGCTGCAGCACTCCGGGAAGTGTTTGGTCGAAGTTACCGGTTACAACCGTAGTATTATTGCAGTGCAGCGACGTAAGATGTTGCCTTGCTTTATCCGCAATAGCGGCACTGCCCTCACAGGTGATGAGTTTTGCATCGGGGTTGCCGCTTGCCAGATAGGCCGCTGAAATTCCCAGGGAGGTGCCGAGCTCCAGTATATGCTGAGGTTTATAAAAGCGGGCTATCCTGTACAGCAATTGAGCCAGCCCGGGAGATTTTGCCGCGCTTCGTGCGATGGATGAAATGGTTCGAAGAGCGGAGCTTTTGCGGGACGGGCCGGCACCGAAATCGTCTACTTCCAAAACGGTTTTGTCTTTCAATAAGGTTTTTCGAAAAACTTCAATCCGGGCGTAATCCGGATATGCGGTGCTGTCGTTCAGCACCTGTCGAACGAAGGCATACAGGAAGGGAGAATGAATGCCATGCCCCTTACCATTCGACGCGCTGATTACATATTTCAGGTAGTTGAAGAGCAGCCGCCCATGGTTGTATGCTACTGCGGGACCGGTTAAATGCGTTCCCATAACTGAAAGGTGTATGTGTAGAGGTGTTTTTCATCAGCCGGAAATGGTATGGCTGATTTCAGTCGCCACTGTTCCGTATCTATTTCCGGGAAAAAAGTATCGGCCTCAAAATGCGCATGAACCCTGGTCATGAATATTTTTGCAGCCAGTGGCATTGCCTGGCGATAGATTTCGCCTCCTCCAATGATAAAAATTTCCTTTACGGCTTCCTGCTGTGCCAGGGCAATGGCTTCCTTAAGATCGCCTGCGCGAAGCGTGCCTTCAGCTTTCCAGTCGTTGTTACGGGTAATGACAATATTTTTTCTTCCTGGAAGCGGTTTTTTAAAAGATTCAAAGGTTTTTCTACCCATCACCACCGGCATGCCCCAGGTGGTATTCTTAAAAAACTTAAGGTCGTTGGGCAGGTGCCAGAGCAGGTTATTATCTTTTCCAATGGCATTATTTTCCGCTGCGGCAACAACGAGGCTGATTGTGATCATGAACTGCTTTTTTGATTATACCGCAACAGGTGCTTTAATGGCGGGATGAGCCTGGTAATTCACCAGGGTAAAATCTTCAAATTTAAAATCAAACAGGTCTTCTACCGTCCGGTTGATAAGCATCTGCGGAAGCGGGTAAGGATCGCGGGTCAACTGAAGACGGGCCTGTTCGAAATGATTATTGTACAAATGCACATCACCAAAAGTGTGAATGAATTCTCCGGCTTCAAGACCGGTTACTGCTGCCATCATCATCGTCAATAAGGCATAGGAAGCGATATTGAAAGGCACCCCGAGAAATACATCCGCACTGCGCTGGTACAACTGACAGCTCAGCCGGCCATTGGCTACATAAAACTGGAACAGGGCATGACAGGGCATTAATGCCATATCTTTCAACTCCCCGACATTCCATGCACTGACGAGCATGCGCCGGCTGTCGGGATTATTCCGTATCTGATCGAGCACCACTTTGATCTGGTCGATCGTGGTTCCGTCGGCAGCCTGCCAACTTCGCCACTGACGGCCGTACACGGGACCAAGATCACCGTTCTCATCTGCCCATTCATTCCAGATACTTACTCCGTTTTCTTTGAGGTAGGCAATATTGGTATCACCTTTCAAAAACCAGAGCAACTCATGAATGATGCTTTTGAGGTGCAGTTTTTTGGTGGTTACCAGGGGAAAGCCATCCTGCAAATTGAAGCGCATCTGGTACCCGAAACAACTTCTGGTACCGGTTCCGGTTCTGTCGGATTTGTCGGTTCCGTGATCAAAAATATGCTGTAGGAGATGATGGTATTGCTGCATGGCCGCAAGTTACGGGTTGTAGGGGAAGCTTTCAGCAAATCGGGAAAGACATTTCCCACAGATTTATACACTAATTCTCGCGATTCTGTAAATACATTTCCCGCAGATTTCGCCGATTTTAAGCAGATTACGCAGATTAATACATTTATTCTCGCCGATTACGCAGATTAATACACTAACTCACGCAAATCTGCGGGAAATTATTCTTTATTAATGTAAAACTTCTATTCCGCTTCCCGGGTCCAGATTTCATAAATGGGCGCGCCCTGGGAACTTTTTCCGGAATGATGCCATTCTTTACCCCTAACGGATCCGTCGAAGGAAAGGGAAGCCCCTACCCGACTGTTATCCCTGGAAAAGAAATCAATATGCTCGGTATACTTTCCATCTTTAAAGGTATAGGTACCCCCACCGGTGCCAAAGAATTCTCCGCTTTCAGTATTGATGGCGGCCCACTGGAAGCGGGTACCGGACAATATCTTGATGGTCTTCCGCGGACCCCGGCGTATCTGACCCATTTCTTCTCCCTGTTTGCGGCCGGTAATCCGCCAATTGCCTGCCAGGTCACCAACGCCCTTGTCTAAACGCTTCCAGTCACCCTGCCATTTTGCTGTTCCATTCGCATCAATGGTAAATACAGCTTCTTCCCGGGTGCCTACGGCAGATTTATTTTTGGTGTCAAATTCAATATCCATCACCAGCTTACCATTATCATAACGATAAACTCCGCCACGGGTTGATAAGAATTCGGTTGGAGAAAAGATGGTATGCGAGAAATAATTGTCCTGGAAGATGAGTACTTCCTTCGTATCCGGATTTTGCTTCTCCCATGCCCCGTTAACAGGATCCTGAGCCGGAGCAACCATGGCCATCGCTACGACCATCACCAGACCTAATAATGCAGCTTTTTTCATAATCATCATTTTTGCTTTTTGAAAATACACATCAGGCGTTCAGGGACGAACCTGCATCGAATTTACAAAAGCTTACTGAAGCTGCCCGCAATATTCGGGGTAAACCATTCCTTTCCCCTGAATTTTAATGCGGTGCTGCCGAAACGGAAAATGGCCGGTCATCATCACCGGTGCCCCTGCTGGTATTCGGACTGCTACTCATCGAAAACTGCAGCTTGCCGCCGGCCAGGATATCACTGTGCGTAATATAGTTTTTCGTATAGGCCTTACCGTTTAAACGGGCCGATTGAATGTAGGGCCGCTGCGCGGAATTGTTTGGGGCTTCGATGATAAATTTTTTACCGTTTTCAAGACTGATAGTTACTTTTTTGAACATGGGACTGCCAATAACATACTGGTCGGTGCCCGGACAAACACTGTATATTCCCATCGCGCTCAACACATACCAGGAACTGGTTTGCCCCTGGTCTTCATCACCGGGATATCCATCTTCTGTGGCACTATACAACCGACTCATGATCTGGCGAAGGTGATACTGGGTCTTCCAGGGCGCTCCGGCATAAGTATACAAATACGGCATATGCTGAATGGGCTGATTTCCATGGGCATATTGGCCCATATCGGCCATAACCATTTCGGCCATTTCATGAATAAAGCGGTTATAGGTTCCAACCCGTACATGGCCGTTCATGGAAAATACCGAATCCATTCTGGAAACAAATGCCGATTCGCCTCCCATGAGCCCAATAAGTCCGTTTATATCATGAAAAACAGACCAGATCCAGTGCCAGGCATTGCCTTCCGTATAGGGCCCACCCCATTCTACGGGATCAAACCCTGCGGTCCATTGGCCATCAGCGTTTCGACCCCGCATGAAACCTGTTGCAGCATCATATACATTGCGGTAGTTGAACATGTTTTTTTGGAATGCAGGATCAAAGGCTTCATTTCCGGTAGCTTTCGCTAAGGTATAAGCGCAGAAATCATCGTAGGCATATTCCAGGGTTTTAGAGGTGGCTTCTCCGATTTCAGGATAAGCCACATAGCCTAGTGTATTGTATTGTTCAAAACCATGACGCCCGTTAGCCGGTCCCCAGGGGCCTTTGTTATTGGCCTCATGCTGATAGGCCTTCAGTGCCTGTAGCGGATCAAAAGTACGGATACCTTTCACCCATGCATCTGCCAGTAAGGAGATCGCATGATTGCCGATCATGCTTCCCTGCTCATTCGGGAACGACCAGGCCGGCAGCCAGCCGCATTGCTCCTGCGCGGCGAGCAGCGCCTGCATATAGCGCCCATGCATTTCAGGATGCATGAGCGCATTGAGCGGAAACTGCGCCCTGAAGGTATCCCAGAGACCGGTATCGGTGAACATGTAGCCTTTATATATTTTTCCATTATACGGACTGAAATAATAAGGCTGACCCTCTTCATCAATTTCATAAAACTTACGGGCAAACAAGCTGGCCCGGAAGAAACAGGAATAGAAGGTGGCTATATCATCTTCATTGTCACCCTCCACGAGTATGCGCGACAGATGTTTATTCCAGACTTCAGCGGCACGATCTTTCGTTTGTTCTAAAACGTTATCTGATCCCAGTTCTGTTTTGAGATTAAGCATTGCCTGTTCGGGGCTGATATAGGACGATGCGGTTTTTACCTGCAACCGTGTACCAGGTTTGAACTGAATGTAGGCGCCACGACCTTTTCCCTCTGCCTCCAATGCAGCATGTTGCATAGAATTCCGTTCATTTTCCCATGTGCCGTATTTTTCAAAAGGCGTATCGAATTCCAGAACAAAGAAATTTTTATAGCCTTTCTGAAATCCCCGCCCATTATTGACAAAGCCGGTTATGCGTCGATTTTCAGCATCGATTTTAACCGCGCTTAATCCGGTGTAACCATCCAGTACCAGAAAGGCATTTCCCTGTTCAGGATAGGTAAAGCGCAGATGTGCACCGCGTTCCGTTGGTGACATTTCGGTATGAATGCCATTTTCGAATTTTACGGAATAGTAATGCGGATGTGCAATCTCATTCTCATGACGGAATGGTGATGCCCGTTGTTCCTGATGTACCAGCAATTCACCCCATACCGGCATAAGCGAAAAAACAGCATAGTCATTGGTCCATGAGCTGCACTGATGTGCCTGCTGAAATCCACGGATAGCGAATTTTTTGTACTGATACTTCCAGCCATCGCCATTGGGTCCGGTCTGCGGTGTCCAAGTATGCATTCCAAATGGTAAAGCGGTGGTGGGATAGGTATTTCCCCGGGTCAGTTCAAAATCAGAATCTGTTCCCTGCAGGGTATTAACATATTCAACCAGTTGCTTTTTTTGGGCAATACTCAGAAAAGGAATACATAATGCCACTGCCATATAATGTAGCATAGCGATACAGGTACGTTGCATAAGCTGGAATTCAGGTAAAGCGTTAGTGATTTAATTAGCAGATTATTATTTCAAGCCGTTCATTTTATCTTTAAGCATCTTCATATAGTAGCCACCGACAACGCTCCTGGCCTGGAAACCGGTTTTCTTACCATTCGTGGTTTCGTGCCAGTCGCTCAGGGGAACCCGGTCGGGCGTTTCCTGAACAAAGCGATAAACCGGATCTATGAATTTTGTAAATACGGCCGGATCATCAGTCATGGAAGCCGTCCACAGAATCCAGTCCGATTTGGTATAGGTTTTCCGGCTGTCGAGCGGTAATCCAAAAGCTTGTTGCTGGCTGAGATACCAGTTCAGTTCCCTGCTATAAACTGAGTCGGGAAATATATCAAGTTTCAACAGCTGATCCCAGATCAGGTTATACTTCTGACTCCAGGTATTTTTATCATCGAAGGTGAGGGCATAACGGTTACCAGCATCCGAAAGTTTCATCCATTCCTTACCCATCGATCGGGATAAGGCTGAATATTTTTCCGCTTCCTCCCGTTTACCGGCCATGGCTGCCACTTTAGCGAAAGCGCCCAAAGCGGTAATTGCTTTAACAGAAAGGTTGGCATTACGTGCCAGATGCCCGGCAAAATCATCGGTACACAACTGGTTAGCCGGATCCAGCCCTTCCTGTTCGAGGTACGCAGCCCATTGCTGCAGCACCTTCCAGTGCTTTACTGCATAAGCGGCGTCTTTTTTCATCACACAAATGGCAGCAGTGAGCAGTAACATATTTCCGGCTTCTTCTACCGGCATGTCTTCTCCATAGGTCTGGCCATTGGCCAGCGGATAGGTGCCCAGATCATGTGCCGGGAAAGGCTTTTTCCACCTGCCGCTTTCGCTGTAATAAAAAATGCCGTTCAGCATACCCTTTAAAAGGTCTGGATTATAGATAAGATATAAGGGAGCGGAAGGATAGGTAACATCTACGGTGTTTACCGAACCATTGCTAAAATTTTCCTTGGAAAGAAACAAAAGTTCCTTTTGCGGACTTTCCACCAGGGTATGTGCGGATATACTTTGCCGGTAGGCCAGTTCACACAAACGGGCATACTGTTCTCCGCCGGATTTTTTAGCATCCTCAAACAACTGCCGGTCAAAAGACTGAGCCTGTCGCATAATGGCCGAATATTCCTTAGCCGCCTGCTGTAGCAGAGTATTAAAATCAGTATGGCCATCCTTATTCCACCAGGGGCGGAGGTTTTGCTTGAAATACTGAATGGAATAAAGTTCATCATAGCCCAGCATCATAAATTTTTCTACGGTTGAAGCGCCCACACTGCCCAGATGAAGGATTGTTTCCAGCTTAAGCTGCCGGCCAGTTTGCTTCAGGTTATTTTGCGGTGACTGGAAAGCGGCCAATCCTGCTTGCTGCGCGATACGCTGACGGGAGGATTCTGCCGGAACGGCAACATAAAAGTATCCCCAGTCGATCCGCAGGTTATCGCCCTTCTTTTGCAATACGGGCTGTTGAACAGTTCCGGCTTTAAGCACGGAAAGCTGACCTGAAACTGATTTTTCAGCCACTACTTCCTGAGAGATATCGTTAACCGCAATGGCTGATGACGCCGCCAGGTATATGCTCACGTTATGCGTTTTCTCATCGGTTGACCGTACCCGATAGCTGATATAGGTTACCGGCCGGGATAGCAGGTTGAGGTTTTCCATCATCAGGGGTGAGGTAAACCGCAGGTCAAGTTCTACAGGTCCGCAGCTAAAGGTGTACATGGTTTGCAGGGCGTGTACGGCGGAGGAGCGCTGAACAGCCTGCCGTATGCCTTCTCCGGCCGGTGGAGTCATTTCCCTTGAGATACCGATATCCACATGCTGGCCTCCCGCGGTGTTTTTACAATGAATGGCCAGTACATTTTTGCCCTTACGGAGTTGTTTCTTCAGCTTTTCATTCAGAGCAAAAAATTCAAGCTGATCTACCCAGCCTTCTTTTTCAAAGATCAGTACGCCGTTCAGGTATACGGCAACGTTATCATCATGATAAAAGCGCAGCGAATAATTATCCTTATGAATTGAGTCAATATTGAAGGTGCGGCGAAGCCAGATATCTTGTGTATTCCATACCGTTCCGGCAGTAGCGGTATTATTGGTAAAAGGCGCTTTTCCGGTTGTCCATCCTGCATCATTGAATTCAGGTTTGAACCAGTTGGATTCAGGAGTTGATAAGGTATACTGCATGGAATATTGTCCATCCACTGAAGTTGGCAGTACAGTTTCATAGCGTACTTCGGGTTTCCCCAGAAAATTGTACCGGATGCCATCCACCAATAGCAATCCATTCAGGGAATGTGCTGATCCTGTCCAGTGTGTGGTAACGCTTTCATTCAGTTTATCGGTAGTAGACCAGATACTGAAGTAAGGGCTGTGTGTAACCAGCGGATAGGCCGGTACCCGCTGCTGCTGAGCAGTAAGCGTCATGGTTACCAGTACTAGATATACTGACAGGAAATTTTTCATTGGTTTTGCAATTTGGTGTATTCAATCATTAAAAATGCCTGAAAAATCGTTTTAGCAGATTGTAATTTAAACATTTAATTTTAAATGTTTCCCGCAGATTCCGCAGATTTTGAGCCGATATACGCAGATGAACAGCCGAAAACTGTATTTAATCAGCGTCCATCTGCTCAAAATCCGCGATATCTGCGGGAAATGTATTCTTGCGGGAAATAAAAACTGTAATAAGAAGCTATACAAAAAAGGAAGGTAAGTGGACTGCACTGGGCTCGAACCAGTGACCCCTACTCTGTCAAAGTAGTGCTCTAAACCAACTGAGCTAGCAGTCCGGGCTGTGAAATTACATTATGTTTCTATATCTGCCTTAAATTCCTCTCCTTTTCATCTCGCGACTGATTAAGCTCAGCTCCCGGCTGGTTTGCCCGGATACAGAACTGTTCTCCGCCGCTCTGCGCATCAGGTAAGGAATTACATCATTGATCGGTCCGAAGGGCAGGTATTTGCTCACCGAATACCCGGCTTTTGCCAGGTTAAACGTGATATGATCGCTCATGCCATACAATTGCGAAAAATGTACATGCGGATGATCATGCGCCAGTCCCTTATCGTGCAGCAAACGGGCGCCAAGCATATTACTGTCTTCATTATGCGAAGCGATAATAACACTGATTTCCGCAAGATGATCTATACAATAGCGAAGCGCTTCATTATAATCCGCATCCGTACTTTCTTTATCGGGTTGAATGGGCGACGGATAATTCATTTCTGCGGCACGCGCCCGTTCTTTTTCCATATACGCACCCCGCACGATTTTCATCCCAAGTAAAAAACCTTTTTCTTTGGATTCACGGTGACTTTGTTTGAGAAATTCAAGCCGGTCGTGGCGATATAACTGAACCGTATTAAATATCACCACCTTCTCCTGATTATAGCGCTCCATCATCTGCATGGTTAAGGCATCCACCGGATCCTGTATCCATGAATCTTCCGCATCAATCAATACACCGGTTCCCAATGCTGAAGCCAGCGAAACAATCCGTTCCATCCGGGCTTCCACCCTTTTCCACTCCTCCCGTTCATCGGCATTCAAGCGGCCCGTATGCACCAGTCCCATGTAACCGGATTTTTCTTTTGCAGCCGCATCCAACTTTTCTAAAAGTCCGAAGCGCGCGATACCGGTTACTTTCACACTCATGAACGGCATGCTTTTTTGCGAAGCGGCATATCGGATCACGCGCAGAAATTCTTCCGTTGCATGGTCAAAATTCTCCTCCCCTTCTTTACCCTCTACCCCATAATCAAGAATGGTTTTAACGCCGAAATCAGCAAGCCGGTTGGCAGCATTGGCGGTTTGTTCCAGCGTTTCACCACCAACAAACTGCCGGAAGATGGTATTGCGGATAAGCCCTTTCACCGGCAGACCCAGGCGCATAGCCCAGGGGGTTAGTTTGATGCCTAAATTCACAAGGGGACCTATACCCATTGTCCTGAACAGGAAATGCGCTTTTTTGAGGTCCTCATCTGACTTATAGGCGAAGGCATGTTCTGTATTTTCGAACTGAATAACAGGGTTTGGAACCATAATGCGATTTAAAGAGGCAAAAGTAAGGCAAAGCGGCATTGAATTTCAGGAATTTCTTCGGGATAGGTCATATCGTTCAGCGGATCGGATCAGGCAAATCTGTACCTTTCGCCAATGAAAATAACCCATACCGATATCTGGAAATATTCTATCCCCATGGCGCCTTTCACCATTGCTACCGGCACCATGCATTTTGCGCAAAACCTGTTTATCCGCGTACATACCGACCAGGGTATTTACGGCGTGGGAGAATGTTCCGCTTTTCCAATGATCGTCGGCGAAACGCAGGCGACCTGTTTTGAAATCGCCAAAGAGTACGCGGCTTTATGGAAAGATAAAGATGCCACAGCACTCGACGAGCGGATCGACGAACTGCACCGGTTTACAGCATTCAACTCTACCTGTAAAAGCGCTTTTGATATGGCGCTGTACGACCTGGCCGGCAAGACGCAGGGTATACCCGTATACCAGTTGCTTGGCGGGACAAACCGTGTATTGGAAACCGACATCACCATTGGTATTGATGTGGCTGCCGCGATGGCCGACAAGGCAGCGGCCTATGTACAGGATGGTGCCCGCATTCTGAAAATCAAGGTGGGCAAAAATGCTGAAGAAGATATTTACCGGGTGGAACAAATCCGGGAGCGTATTGGAAATGATATCAAACTTCGCATTGATGCCAACCAGGGCTGGACTTATGAAGATGCGGTGTTCGCGTTGACAGGAATGGATCGCTATGATATCCAGTTCTGCGAACAGCCACTCCGTACCTGGAATGATCATCTGCTCCCCGACCTGCGCCGTTCGGTTCCTATCCCCATTATGGCGGATGAAAGTGTATTCAACGCTCATGATGCAGCCCGATTGATTCGGGAAGATGCCTGCAGCTATGTGAATATAAAATTTGCCAAGTCGGGCGGCATCCACGAAGCCATTAAAATTAATTCGGTATGTGCCAATGCGTCTATTCCCTGCATGATCGGTGGCATGCTGGAAACTCGCCTGGCGCTTACCGCCTTCGCCCATTTTGCACTTGCACACGAAAATGTACAGTTTCACGATATGGACACCTGCCTGATCGGCCATAAAGTGAATCCTGTTACCGGCGGCATTCGCTATGAAGGACTTATGATTCATGTACCGGAGGGGCCGGGCCTGGCTGCTGATGTGGATGATGCTTTTCTGGATACCTGCGAACGTTTTACGGTTTAACCCTTCGTTCCCATTACCTTTGCGCCATGAAAGCACAAGCAAAAGCAGCACGTGAATCCTTTGTGGCTATGACCGAACTGGTATTACCCAACGATACCAATACCTTCGGCAACCTGATGGGTGGTCGCCTGATGTACTGGATGGATATCGCCGCGGCATTGTCGGCCATGAAACATTGCGGCTCACCGGTGGTAACCGCTTCAGTAGATAATATTTCTTTTCAGAATCCTATCAAGCTGGGAAATGTTGTGCATATTGAAGCGAAGATCGCCCGTGCGTTCAATACGTCAATGGAAGTGCACCTTAAAGTATGGGGTGAAGATGCCCTGCATCAGTACCGTTACCAGAGCAACAAAGCGTATTTCACCTTTGTGGCGCTGGATCCGAATGGCAAACCCCGAAAAGTTCCCGACATCATTCCCGAAACGGAAGAAGAGATAGAATTGTATGAAGGAGCGCTGCGCAGAAGGCAGATCCGGCTGATATTGGGTGGTAAAATGTCGGCGAGCGAAGCTGAAGAATTAAAAGCGTACCTGTTCAAAGATCAGCAATAGCAACTGTTACTGGTCTGCGGTCACCGGCTTCCGCACTTTATTGAATTTACTGCTCTGTTCTATGGCATCCATCATTACCGCAAGGATGTCTTCAGCAGGCGCGTCGTAATCGATTTCGAGGGGCGCCTTGAATGTTACGCTTAATAATGAGCCGCGTTTTTTTAGTTTCAGGCCGGTTTTATTGAATGCTCTCCAGAAACCGCTGATAACAACCGGCACCACGATGGGCCTGGTCATTTTGATGATCAGCGCGGTCCCTTTTCTACCGGGAGCGAAAGGTTTTGTTGTACCCTGCGGAAAAGTGATCACCCAGTTATTCTCCAGTGCCCGGCTGATCTTCCGGGTATCAGACGGATCAAGTCCGCGGCGCACTTCCTGCCCATCTTTCTTCCAGGTTCTTTTAACGGTAAGCGCGCCGGCCAGGGTAAATAAGCGGCTGATCCAGCTTCCTTTCATGGTTTCCTCCGCGGCGACATAGTATACATCGGTGAACGGATTGAGCAGGTAATACGGAACCCCCAGTTTGTTACGCTTGCGCCATTTTACGGCACAGAATATATGCAGAAAGGTGATGACATCAGCAAAGTAGGTTTGATGATTGCTGACAAACAACACATTTTTCCGTGGAAGCTTTTCGATATGTTCAGTTCCGCGAATGGTGAGTTTATTAATAATGACCAATCCCGGATAGGAAAATATTCCTACGATCGCATACACGATCTTACGTACAAACCGGAAATTTTTTAACCTGTCGGTAAATGAACCCATTCGTAATCAATTTGCATTCTGTTATGCCGAAATTAAGTAAATGCCCCAATAATCAGCAGAACGGGTATAAAAGATATGCCAGCATTTTTCCATAACTACGGTTGTACTACCTTTGCGGCCATGAAAACAGATACGGTGATTTTTGATATGGATGGGCTGCTGATTGATTCTGAACCCTGCTGGGAAAAGGCCGGAGCCACTACCCTTGCCCGTTATGGCGTAACCTTAACGAAGGAACAATATTACAGCACTACCGGATTGAGGTCTAAAGAATGGATCGACTGGTGGTTCACTTATTTTAATCTTGACCGCGATCTTCGTGATGAAGCGGAATTGTATCTTACCAATACAGCTATAGAATTGATTCGTCGCGAAGCCGAGCCGATGCCGGGTACCGATCATATCTTTTCTTTTTTCTCCGACCATAACTTTACGATCGGCCACGCTACCTCCTCACCTACCGCATTGATCAATGTGGTGGCAGAAAAACTTGGCTTAAACGGGAAATTGCATGGTTTCGTATCGGCTGAAAACCTGGTTAACGGAAAACCTCATCCGGAAGTTTATCTCGATTGCGCTACCGTATTGAATGTTTCACCGTTACAATGCATTTGCTTTGAAGATTCCGTATATGGCATGGTGGCTGCTAAAGCAGCACGTATGAAATGTGTGGCCATCCCCGCGGCTAGCCAGCGAACCGATAAGCGCTTTGGCCTGGCCGACCTCACCCTCAATTCTTTACTGGAATTCTCCCCGGAACACCTGGAGCAATTGATGAACCGATAAGGCAATTATCAATAACCCACACATAGCTGCTGACGTAGAAGTTTTACGCGTTAAGAACCTTTCTATGCAGTTATATACTGACATGTTATGGTCTGATAACAGGGCAATAGACCACTTTCCTTTTCGTTCGTAATAGTTAAACACTCCTGTTTTGTACTGAGGCATACCGGCTGGTTCCCGGATCTGAATTTTTTCCAGAATCAGGAAAACCAGATCAATTCGGGAAAATTGATATTTCAACAAATCGCTTGAAAGGAAGACAATGGATTGATTTTTAATACATTAAAAAATAATTCATAATCAGTACGAGTTTTGGTTACTCTAATCCGTCTTTGGCACTTCTAAATGGGAGGCCGACATCAGACCTAACGAAAATTAACGATTATGACCAGAAATTTACTTCATCAAAAACAACAGTCTATCCTACGAAAAACCACCGTATTGATTGTTCTTTTTATTGGATTGATTTCAGGAATTAACGCTCAGGCCGTAACCGAAATCATCACCGATTATGAGGGTTACTGGAAATCAGGGCATGGCGCATTAAACGCTAAGAAACCCGTAAACGGACACAACTTGCTGGCCTTTAGTTTCAATGGCCTGCGCGTTTCTACCGGAGTGGACGACCTTCTGCTTGGCGCTAAAGGAGAAACCTATTTTGCTGCAGATTTCCGGGCATTGCCGGTAAAGGAAATCACCAAAACTCCCAACTCTAATACTAAAATTGGTGTTGGACAATTGCACGATGGTTCAAACAACAGCCAGGGATCTAATCGTCCCGATCATAGTCTGGCGCATTATATCACAGATGGGAAAAAGGGGCTGGATATCGGAACAGGGGTCGCCAACCTACCCGTTGGTACGCTTGATTTCACCATAGATAGTTTTAGTATCAACGCTATTGCCGATGGTATTCCTGATATTCTTGTAACCCAGATCGCCGACCCCTCCGGTTCGGTGGATAAATATGAATTTCTTGATGAGCAGGGAAAACGTGTGGGCAAGCTGGTAAATATCAGCCTGAACAATATAAGTCCGGTTGGCAATTGGACGGCCGACTTTTATGAAGCCAATGTTAATCCAAGGGTGCTTACACCCGGTTTTACCAATACCGACCGTGCAATTCGCTTGTGGGCGGCAGATTTTACTGATTTCGGGATAGATGCGAGTAATATTAACCAGGTAAAATCATTCCGTATTAATTTATCGGGTAACAGTGATGTAGCGTTTGTAGCGTATAACCACAACACCATGAATGTGAACCTGCCCGAACAGCTTAAAAATTTCAGGGCTGTTGCCGCAACACGTTCAGTTAAACTTAACTGGGATATGGTGGATGAATCGGGACTGAAACAATTTATGATTGAATTCAGCTATGATGGAAGAAATTTCGGTTATGCGGGTACGGTAGCCGCTGGCGCTGCTAATGGTAAATATCACTTCACCCATAACCAGGAAATATCCAACCGCATATTCTATCGTATAGTCCTTGAAAATGTTAATGGCAAGCGCGAATATTCCGATGTGATCAGTGTAAATGCTGCAACGGCTGAAGTCTCTATGAGCTTATATCCGAATCCGGCAGTTTCGCAGGTAACGATCCGGCATCCTCAGGCAAATGCTGTCAACCAACTGCTGGAGATCCGCAACCATACGGGACTACTGGTTCAACGATCAAACATTCAACCGGGAAGCGCGGAGACAACATTGAATGTAACGATGCTGAACAGCGGAATGTATATGGTGATCTATAAAAATGGCGTGCAACAGGAAAGCAGCAAGCTGATCATCCGCTGATAAAAGATATTTAGTTGGGGTTTAAAGGGCATGGAGATTAGCTCCATGCTTTTTTCTATTCATACTCATTAACCCACTGTACTGTTCCTTTCCAATAATCTAAAAAAGTGACTGGTTAGAATTTTCGTTAATTCATGTTCTACGGGGCATTCTGGATTTAAAAAGTGGAAGCCAGGTCATTACTACTTCAGCTATCAATAACGGAACAAAGGAGAAAAAATATTCATTAACTGTTCGCCTGAAGACAGGATCACTGATGGTTGAAAAGAGAAAATCGAGTGGAAAGATACCGTCAATCCGTACGCTTACGAATGCCAGGGCACATACATAGCTTCTCACCATAAATTGCCGGTGTGCTTTGATGTTTTTTCGCTTAATCGTATACCAGGCTAAAAAAGTGGAAAACAAAAAAAATGCAGACAGGAGGAAAAGGGATACACGACAGGGTTTGCAGGGACTAATCAGCGATATACCTAAGCAGCGAGGCCGGCTACACCAGCTCCAAGTATATAAAGTTTCCCAAGCAGTCGATGTACACGAAGAAATTTTATCCGGAACCATTTCCAGAATTGGATCGGTCCGAGAAGTAGTACGATTGTTCCTCCGGCCATATGCAACGCTACCCAAAGTTGATTTTGAAACAAACTATCGCCAAACAAGGTACTTCTGTACCCGAAGAAATAGGCAATTACATTATCAAATAAAAAGTAAACGGACAAGGCTATAATTAGTGTCCACAGTGCCCAAATTAATATTCTGAAAGCGAATCCCATTTCGATGTGATTTTAGTTGACCACTTCCCAAAGAACGCTTAATCCAATAGTGAGTTATTTCGTGTTGCGCAATTCCTGAAATCATCAGGCAATGAAGATACAAAAATCATTTCCACGCTGACTAATTTTGAATTACTATGTCCATGTTCTGATATAAACCACTCCGTGAACGATTTAGCATACACCACACCCTGTTTCAAACATTGCTAAAACAAACTACAAAGGTTTTCCCAATGCAGAAGACTATTATTAAACAGAAGCTTCGTATTAAACCATTGTTATCTCCCATAACTTATAAGCAGATTGATATATATCAATTTGATGACTGAAAAGGACGCTTAGGGCTGAATTGGGAAAGATTTCGTTGTAAATTTAGGTGCCTATTTCATCCTCATTCTGTCGAAAGTCCGAATTGTTTTATCCTCCTGTCCTTTATTTTACCATTTCATACAGGACGTGCTATCACACACGCTGGTAGTGCAACCTGAACCCCTAAACAGCATTTTCTAATTTTAAGCAGCATGATCATGGCACGACCTCTACCCCCCTTTAGAGCACTGGTATTTATTTTTTTCGCATTGTTTTTAACAGGTTCAACGCTTAGCGCTCAATCCTTCACAACAATAAACTCTATTCCTGCAGTTCCCACATCTGCATCAGCAGCAACAGGTGAAAAACCTCAATCCAAGGTTTGGACTTATGATGGCAAATGGTTCGCTGTTTTTCCTTCCGGTGGGAATACCTTATTATGGCGTCTGCACAATGGTAGCTGGACTAACGATCTGGTCCTTAGCTCCGGTAATGCCTATGCCGATTGTAAAGCGATTGGTGATGCCGCGCATATTTTACTGTATAAGGGAACAGCATCAGAACTGGTATCTCTGCAATACAATACCAACAGCGGCACCTATCAATTGTGGTCAGAACGACCCGCAACGGTTCCTGTTAGTTTAGACCCATCGGTAGAAACGGCCACAATAGATATTGACGACAATGGCAGAATGTGGCTGGCATCTGAGGGAAGCACCACGGTTAATGTGCGTTGGAGTGACCCTCCCTATACCACATGGAATGGTCCGGTCACCATAGCTTCCGGCATTAATTCTGATGATATCTGCGCGGTAATATCGATGCCTGGAAGAACCGGTGTTTTGTGGTCGAATCAAACGACAAAGCGTTATGGATTCAGATCAATAGCAAATGGTTTAAACCCGGCTGATATTGCCAACTGGAGCTCCGATGAAATTCCGGCATCCCAATCTGCGCTGAATGTAGGCGGGGGCATGGCTGATGATCATCTCAATATAAAAGTAGCCTCCGACGGCACATTATATTGCGCCGTGAAAACCAGCTATGACGGTTCAGGATATCCGAGAATCGCCTTGTTGGTCAGGCGCCCATCCGGCACCTGGGATAACCTCTATGATGTTGGCTCGTCTGGAGGAACAAGACCTATTGTTATCCTGAATGAAGATAAGCAGACCTTAAAAGTGCTGTATACTTCAAGTGAAAGTGGAGGAAATATTTTATACAAGGAATCCGCATTGGCTGCTATAAATTTCGGTAGCCAGCAAACGCTGATCTCAGGTAACTACAATAATGTAACCAGTTCTAAATCGAATTATGATTCAACCATAGTGGTTCTGGCATCCAGTGGCACTCAGATTGTGGGCGTCGTGGCTTCAGATGGAAATACTCCCCCACCGGCCCCTGAAAGTCTTGTGCTGCATTTGAATATGCAGGAAGAAAGCGGTTCAACGCTGATTGATGCATCTTCATATGAAAATAACGGAACTCTTTTTGGAAATGCAACCCGTGTTCCCGGATTGATCGGCCAGGCGCTCGCTCTTGATGGAACAAATGATTATGCAATCGTTCCGGACCATTCCTCATTAGATATTTCCAGTAACATTACCCTGGCTGCATGGATAAGACCCGAAATACAAGGAACCCAGCGTATTATCTATAAACTGTCGGGCTCCGCCGGGTATGAATTATTCCTGGCTAGTCCAAGTCCACAGCAGTTCTCCGTAAGATTTAATAATAATGCCTCCTTACGGGTAAATTCCACATCCAGTTATATGAATTTTCTCAATACCTGGGTGCATGTGGCTGCAACCTATGACGGTTCAACCATAAAACTGTATATCAATGGTCAGCTTGAAAGTAGCGCCAATGCGAATTTTTCTATTGGAGTAAATGCTGAAAATGTCGCCATAGGCGCAACAAATGCTGCTGCTGATGATTTCAGGGGTGGGATTGATGAAGTGCGTATTTATAACGCTGCACTGTCTGCTGCAGATATTCTGGAATTGGCTGCCCTGGCACCGCTGGCGCCGGTACTTACAACGCCGGCAAATGCCGCAACAAATGTTTCAATTGAGCCAACACTAAGCTGGAATTCCGTGCCGGGAGCAGAATCCTATCGATTACAGGTGGCCAGTGATACTGATTTTTCTTCTGTCGTATTTGAACAGGCAGCTATATCCGGTACATCAGCAATAGTTACAGGGTTGATGACAAACTCACAATATTTCTGGAGAGTCCTTGCCACTTCTAACGCGAGTGATGGAGAATGGTCGGCTCCCTGGAGTTTTACCACCACAGAGGTAGAACTCGATGACGCATTGGTGGGTTACTGGAAGTTTGAGGAGTCCGTTTTATCCGCGCTGATTGATTCTTCAGCTTATGGCAACAATGGTACTGCCATTGGCAACCCAGCCCGTACAACGGGTTTAGTAGGAAATGCATTAGAGCTTAATGGCTCATCTCAATATGCTACTGTACCGGATAATGCCTCGCTGGATATCACCGGCCAAATAACCCTGGCAGCCTGGATCAGGCCCGGAGCGCTGAAAACCCAGTACATCATAAGAAAAGGAAATCAGAGCAGCTCATCCGGAAATGGGTATGAACTTTCACTGAGCAGTGCCGGTAAAGTGTTTTTCCGGATCAATCAAAATGCCAGTGGAAATACCTATCGGGTTGATTCGGATATTGATTATCCTGTGTCTGGTGCAGACTGGATGCATGTTGCCGGTACTTATGACGGAACGTCTTTGAAAATTTATATAAATGGCATTTTAGATAATACGGTTTCACCGCCCCCTACCACCATACTAACGAATAATCAGGTGCTGGCAATAGGGGCACAAAGTGATGGCGCTGCAGCTTCACGCTTTAATGGAACAATCGATGAGGCAAGAGTATATTCCATTGCTCTTTCTGAATCGCAAATCGCCGCGCTGCTGTTAATTCCTCCCGTTGCGCCTGAGCTGATTTCTCCGGTCAATGGCCAGACCGATATAGCGCTTACACCAACCTTAAGCTGGCATGCGGTTACTGGTGCCGAATCTTACAGGTTACAGGTATCTTTAACGGAAGATTTCGCCGAAACGATCTCCGACCAGTCTGTCGAAACCAATTCAGCAATTGTTTCTAACCTGGCAATAAACACCCTGTATTACTGGAGAGTAAGCATGACGAATACCGCGGGTACAAGTCCCTGGTCGGACATATGGCAATTTACCACCACAACCAATGAACCCGCGAGCCCGCTTATTGGTCATTGGAGATTTGATGAAGTAGATGGAACAATAGTCAATGATGCCTCCTCCTACAGCAACAATGGCATTACAGTCGGCGGACCAGTAAGAACGGCTGGTGTTAGCGGTCAGGCACTGCGGCTGAATGGAACCACCCAGTATGTGAGTGTTCCGGATAATCCATCACTGGATATAACCGAAGCAATCACGCTTGCGGCATGGATCAAACCCAACCGGATTGGCACGCAGTATATCCTCAGAAAAGGGATTCAGTCGAGCGGTGACGCCGGTGGTGTTAATGGCTACGAGTTATCCTTATCCAATCCGGGAAATGTGTTCTTCCGCTTCAATCAGGCTTCACATGGAGACACTTACCGGGTGAATTCTACCACCATTCATCCTGCTGATGGAAACACCTGGGTACATATTGCTGGCACCTATGATGGAGTGACATTGAAAGTATATATTAACGGAATTCTCAGCGATTCGTTAACGCCTTCTAATCCTATCAATATTGCAACGAACAATCAGCCCCTTAATATTGGAGCCCAAAGCAGTGGATCCGTAAATTTTGATGGTGATATCGATGATGCGAGAGTATATAATACAGCCTTATCTGAAATTGAGATCCAGGGACTGATCGCTGCAGCTTTACCGGTTAAGCTGCATACATTTACAGCACGGAATGTGGGGTCTGGAGTTTTGCTTAACTGGCAGACTGCATCAGAAACCAATAACAGCGGATTTCATGTTGAACGATCAGCAGATGGTTTAAATTTTTCATCATTGGGATTTGTTGCTGGGAAAAGCATTAATGGAAATAGTACTGTTAACATCGGGTATTCTTTTACAGATGCACAACCTTTAAATGGAACAATGTATTATCGGTTGAAGCAGGAAGATCTGGATGGGCGGTTCCATTACAGCAAAGTAGTTGCTGTAAGAACAGAACAGCGTTCCATTCAACTGCTGAACCTGTATCCTAATCCGGTACTAAAGGATGTGAATATCATGCTCAATGCAGAATTGAATACCAGTCTGGATATTTCAATACTTGACCTGTCGGGCAGCGTAATTACAAATCAGAAAAGAAATGCGGTAAAAGGGAATAATACGTACTCGATAGATGTATCAATGCTGAAAGCCGGTGCCTACTTTTTGAGAATTGTTATGCCCGGAAAAAATGAAATCGGTTTATATCGTTTCATAAAACAATAGTACCCTAAATGATCTTTTAAGCTTTAAAATTTAAATGATTACATTAAGGCCGGTATGTTTATGCCGGCCTTTTCTGTTATAATATCCTTTGCTTATTGTGGATCTGTTTCTGGTAACATTGATTATTTTTCATCAACAATATCACCTGAACTTGTAGAAGAGTTTTATTAATATTCCCGGCAATTATTACGGACAAATCGTGATAGGCAGCCACTGCATACTCGAATTCCTTATACAATACTTCAGTCATGTGGCGCTTGAGGGAATGAAAGCATTGTTCAATGCATTTATTCAAATACAAAATTGCCTGATCTATAAAAAAAATCCCCGGTGAAATCACCGGGGAATATTTCAATGCTAAAAAACAGCTTAGGCTTTCTCTTCTTCTGAAGATTCATCAGCAGCGGGAGCCTCCGGTTTAGCTTCGGCGGTATTACCCTGCTTTTCTTCTTCCTGAAGTTTTTGTTTGAGTTCAGCAAGTGCGCCCAGATCACCGAGGGTGGCCTTTTCAACCTTACCCTGGATGTTTTTAACCGTTTTACGGGCTTTATCTGTTTCAGCACGGGCTTCTTTTTTCGCCGCTTCTTTCTCCTGGAATTGAGACTGCTCCCAGTTACGGGTATGCGAAACCACAATTCTTTTCTCATTGCGGTCGAACTCAATTACCATGAATTCAGCGGTTTCATCAGCGCCAACTGACTTACCATCTTCTTTGGCAAGATGACGGTTTGGAGCAAATCCTTCCAGTCCGTAAGGAAGCTGAACGATCGCGCCCTTATCATCTTTGCGGATCACGGTACCTTCATGAACAGTGCCAACGGCAAATGTATCCTGAAGGGTATTCCAGGGATCTTCTTCCAGTTGTTTGTGACCTAACTGAAGTTTGCGGTTATCCTTATCAATTCCCAGGATGATGATATCGATCTCTCCACCAACTTTCGTGTATTCGGATGGGTGATTGAATCGTTTCAGCCAGCTCAGGTCACTGATATGGATCATTCCGCCAATACCCGGAGCAAGTTCAACAAACACACCATAAGGGGTAATGTTTTTAACTGCACCTACGTGACGGCTTCCTTCAGGAAACTTATTCTCGATCGTGCTCCATGGGTCTTCGCTCAGTTGTTTGATGGAAAGACTCATTTTACGGCTATCCTTATCAAGGGTAACGATCTTCGCTTCATGCTCGTCGCCGAGTTTGAAGAACTCCTTCGCGTTGATCGGGGTATTCGCCCAGGTGATCTCACTTACGTGAACCAGCCCTTCAACACCTGGAAGGATTTCCAGGAACGCGCCATAATCTTCAATATTCACCACTTTACCTTTAACCACAGAACCTTCTGTGATATTTTCAGGCAGGATATCCCATGGATGCGGCGTCAGTTGTTTTAATCCAAGACTGATACGTTTTTTCTCATCATCGAAATCCAGAACCACCACTTTCAGTTTCTGATCCAGTTTCAGCACTTCACTCGGATGGCTGATACGACCCCAGCTGATATCGGTGATATACAGCAGACCGTCTAAGCCGCCAAGATCCATAAAGGCTCCGAAATCAGTAATATTTTTGATCGTTCCTTCCAGTACCTGACCTCTCTCCAGTTTACTCATGATCTCGGCACGTTGTGCTTCGATATCGCTTTCGATAAGCGCTTTATGAGAAACTACAGCATTCTTGATCGCCTCATTGATCTTAACCACTTTGTATTCCATGGTTTTACCAACAAACTGATCGTAGTCTGTTACAGGCTTAACATCGATCTGAGATCCGGGAAGGAAGGTTTCCATTCCGAATACATCAACGATAAGTCCACCTTTGGTTTTGGAAGTAACGGTACCGGTGATAACTTCTCCGGTCTTATGCACTTCAACAATGCGTTCCCAGGCGCGGGTGATCCGGGCCTGCTTGCGGCTGAGGTTAAGGTGACCATCGCGGTCTTCTTTCTCCACCACCATAACTTCCACTTCATCTCCGATCTGTAAACCGGGGATATCACGGAATTCGTTAAAAGAAACCAGTCCATCACTTTTAAAACCAATGTTGATGACAACATCAGTTTTGGTCAGTGCAACCACAGTTCCTTTTACCAGTTCGCCATCCGTTACGGCCTTGAAAGTACCTTCATACACTTCATCATACTTCTCCTTTTCTTCCTGGCTGTAGGCAGCTACATTACGTTTGTCAATACTCCAGTCGAAATCATCGTGCGGAGTTTGCTCGGGCTGTTTTGTTGACGCTGTTTCCTGAACAACTGCCGTCTCCTGACTTGCAGCAACTTCAGTTTCCTGAGCTTCAGCGTTTTGGTTAACAATATTGTTATCAGACATAATTATAACCCGATGGTTTTATTTCGGGGGTGCAAAGATAGGAAAATTAGCCTTATATCGTTCGGAAACAGCCGTCTAATACGGATTTGTAGGAAAGAAATTAGCTACTGACCAGCCGGAAATGATCAAGCAGGAAAATTACGGGTTTTATAGGGAAAATCCTGTTCCGACACCTTCAAAAGTCTGTACTGTATTGATACTCTTAGGGTTAAATCTTTTCACCCCATCAAAAAAAATGCACTGTTTGCGGAATTTAACGACCTTCATCCAAAATCCGGAAACCGTGTATCAGGGAGTTCCTATATTTTTAGATTGAACCTGAATGCCCATTCCGCTTAAAAAAAACCCTTGGTTACCCGCTTATGCCTGAAATTCAAGAGGATATACGCAGCGTTAACGTCATCCGCTACATCACGCCCTTGCGCGAGGGCGGTTCGCTACCCGCTATTGTTGAAGCAGATGACGGGTTCATGTACGTATTGAAATTCAGGGGTGCCGGACAAGGCGTTAAATCGCTGATCGCTGAATTTATTGGCGGCGAAATAGCCCGGGCGCTCGGATTTCGGGTGCCTGAAATCGTATTTGCCCATATTGATGAATCATTTGGCAGAACAGAACCCGATGAAGAAATCCAGGACCTGCTGAAATTCAGTACGGGTTTGAACCTGGGGTTGCATTACCTCTCCGGTTCCATCACCTTCGACCCTGTGGTAACCAGCATTGATGCGGAAACCGCTTCAGGAATTGTTTGGATGGATGCGTTGCTCACCAATGTCGACCGTACCGCCCGGAATACCAATATGCTGATCTGGAACCATGAACTCTGGTTGATTGACCATGGAGCATGCCTGTATTTTCACCATAGCTGGGATAACTGGGAAGAACATGCGAAGCGCCCTTTTGAGATCATCCGCGATCATGTACTGATTAAAAAAGCCACCGCGCTGGAACAGGCTGATGCCCGGTTTAAACCGATTCTTACTTCCGAAAGATTGAAGTCTATAATCAGCAAAATTCCTGATGACTGGCTAAGGGGGCAGCCCGAAGAGATCAGTCCTGAAGCTAAACGATCGGTATACCTGAGCTTTCTGGAAACCCGGTTAAACCATTCAGCACTATTTACAAAGGAGGCGATGAATGCAGGAAGATAAATTATATGAATACGCTGTAATACGGGTGGTTCCCCGGGTTGAACGCGAAGAATTTTTCAACGCGGGCGTGATCCTGTACTGCCGGCAGTTGCGCTTTCTGAAAATGAAGTTTACCCTCGACAGGCGAAAACTTCATGCACTATGTTCCAATACAGAACCGCATCTTATCGAAGAATACCTTAAAGGTTTTGAACATATCAGTAACGGAGAACCGAATTCCGGCCCTATTGGTAAACTTGATATTGCTTCGCGCTTCCGCTGGCTGACGGCAACCCGCAGTACCATGGTACAAACCTCAAAAGTACATTCAGGGCTCTGTTCCGACCCCGAGCAGACACTCGATAAATTATTCCGGGAATTGGTGGAATGCTGAGTGATTTGTAAAACCTCGCTTAGATATTATTTTATTGCACAAATTGAGACTGCCTTTATCTGCGCTAATCTGCGCAAAAATCTGCGCAAATCTGCGGTAAATATCCCAGCAATTGAAGCAAATACTAAGTCAATTAAATATCCCAGCACTTGAAGCAGATCATTTTCAAATAATCACACCGACCTGGCAGCAATCGCATTTCCCGCTATCCAGCCACTCGTCCAGGCATGCTGAAAATTATAACCTCCCGTAATGCCATCCACATCAAGAATCTCCCCTGCAAAAAAAAGGTTGTCCGCGATCCGGCTTTCCATTGTTGCGGGATTAACCTCTTTGAGGGTGATTCCCCCGGCAGTTACAAATTCTTCCTTAAAAGTTGTCTTCCCACTTACGGCAAATTCAGACAAAAGCAAGCTGTTCATTAATTTCCGTTGAGCCTCTGCAGTCAGATCAGCCCAGCGGGTAGTGCCCGGAATAGCTGCCTGCTCCAGGAAAAATTCCCATAAACGCTGGGGCAGTCCGAACGGATTTCGCGTTTGAATCGACGCAGCACCCGAACTTCTTCGCTGCTCCTGCAGTTTTTCTTTTAGTGAGACTTCCGTTAATTCCGGCAACCAATTGATACTGATGTTGTATTGATAGTTAGCTTCTTTCAATATCCTGGCGCCCCATGCCGACAGCTTCAACACCGCCGGACCACTCAGACCCCAGTGCGTAATCAGCAATGGCCCTGTTTCCACCAGTTTAGTACCCGCGATTTTTATTCTTACCTGCTGAACGGCAACGCCCATTAAACGGGTAATCAGGTGGCCATGCAGGTTGAAGGTAAACAGCGACGGGACCGGATCGGAGATCGTATGTCCGGTTTGCTTTAACCATTCAAACATGCTGGTTTTAGGAAATCCGCCGCAGGCTACACACAGAAATTCTGACTCCAATTGCTCTCCGGAATAGAGTTCTGCCTGCCACTTGTCTTTACGGTGAATAGCGGTAACCTTAGCGTTCATTTTAACAGCTACCTGAAAGCGATTCAGCTCAGAAACCAGGCAACTGATAATAGATTCTGACCGATCGCTAACCGGAAACATCCGGCCATCGGCTTCAGTTTTTAACGGAACACTCCGTTGTGTGAACCATTCAATCGTATCGGTAGTGAAGAAATGATGAAAACTCCGCTTCAGAAAATTTCCGCCGCGGGGATAATTCTTAATCATGGTTCCAATATCCTCACATGCATGCGTCAGGTTACATCTACCGCCTCCGGATATGCGCACTTTAGACAGCAACTGCGATGATTGCTCCAGGAGCACAACCTCTAACCCGGGGTTAAGCCTTGCGGCTGTTACCGCGCAAAACACTCCCGACGCGCCCCCTCCTATTACAATCAGCCGCATACTTTTTTTTTATAAAAATAACGCAGCCTGAAGAAATTGACGGATTGAATTGCAGCTGGTATCAAATAAAAATCCTTTTCTCAAACATGCTCGCTGAAAATGTACTGCAGACCTGGCAAACCAGCCAGGGTTCTTTTGTGCTAAAAATCAGGCATATAAAAACTCATTTGACTGCAGCCATAATGTTGCCTGAACCTGCTTTCTGATTTCACAGCAAATCATCATCTTCTAAAAACTCGGAATAGGAATAGTACATGCAAAAATTCGCAGGCATCTTCGGACCGATCTCAAGCGGAAGGAAATAATCCCGAATAAAAAGAAACTGAACATAGGCTTCTACATCAACATCCATTTCCAGCACCACGCCAACCCGCTGAGCTTCCTCTATTATCCTATCTACCTGCTCCTGAAGTTCGGCATCGCTACACCGGTCCGGATCCGGTAATTCGGGATAACCAAGCGCTTCGGCCATGGTTCGGTTTGGCTGTGTGGCATAGGTCTTTTCAAAATCATAAACATGTTGCAGAAAAGCATTCAGCAGCTCCGGAGGAGTATCCTTATTAACGCTATGCGTGCTTCCTCCAAATTCCGCGCTCAGTTTCAGCTTTAGCAGTTCATTTTCTGTCTGCAGGTTGAAGGATGGCATTCCTTCATTTGTAGAATTTTCTCGTTCATTCATGATCAGCGGTTTTAGTGCATAAGCTACTTAAACCGGAAGGAGTGATCATGATGTAAACACGTTTTAATCGTGTTTTTTTCCCATGCACCAATAAAGCATTTGCCTTATAGAAAATCAGGGATTATCAATAATAGGTTGAATTTAATTCAGGATTGGCTTTTTCTGCCGCTTCAAGGCTTGCAAATGAACTGAGTATATCGGCTTTATTTTTACGAACACAAACCGTATGTTCATAATGTGCAGAAACCTTACCATCACGGGTTTTAACGGTCCACCCATCATCTTCATAAAACACTTCCTTCACACCCAGGTTCACCATCGGCTCGATAGCGATGACCAGCCTCTCCTTTAATTTGGCTCCTGTACCTCTTCGGCCATAATTCGGCACCTGCGGATCTTCATGTAAATGCCGGCCAAGACCGTGACCAACCAGTTCACGTACAACGCCGTAATGATGTTTACGCTCGCAATAATCCATTATGGCAAAAGCGATATCCCCGACCCGGTTACCTGCGATCGCTTTCTCTATTCCCAGGTATAAACTCTCCTTTGTCACCCGCATCAGGGCGAGGCCTTCTTCTGATACATTTCCCAGCGCATAGGTATAAGCACTGTCGCCATGAAAGCCATTCTTATATACCCCGATGTCCAGCGAAATGATGTCGCCGTCGACCAATTCACGATCATTAGCAAAACCATGCACTACAGCATCATTCACAGAAATACAGGCTGAGTAAGGAAATCCGTTATAATTCAGAAATGACGGAATGCCACCATTATCGCGGATATAGGTCTCCGTTATTTCATTTAAGCGCTTGGTGGTTACTCCCGGACGTATCTCTGCGGCTACGGCAGCATGTGTATCACCAACAAGCAATGCGCTGATCCGCATCAATTCTACTTCCTCTTCTGTTTTAATATGCATCATAATGTGTGAGCGATTATTTTAAGTCAGAAGCCTGACCCGAATAATACGGATCAGGCTTCTTTATATTACTGATGTAATGGAATTCAGCCTTATACTACCGGCGATGATACACCCTGTCTGCCCTGGATACGGCCACTCTTCATCAACCCGTCGTATTGCCGCATGAGCAATTGGGTTTCAATTTGCTGCAAGGTGTCGAGAATTACCCCCACCATGATCAGCAGCGAAGTTCCCCCGAAGAAGGAAGCAAATCCTGGTTGAACACCCATACGCTGTACAAATCCAGGAAGGATGCCCACAACAGCCAGGAGGATCGCGCCCGGAAGCGTGATCTTGTCCATAATAGCGCCAATATAGTCAGCAGTAGGCTGACCGGGTTTAACACCCGGAATAAAGCCATTATTCCGCTTCAGGTCATCGGCAATCTGTTTCGGATTAAAGATCAGTGCGGTATACAGGAAGGTAAACCCGATCACCATAACCGCATAAATAAACATATACCATGAATTGCTGGGATCACCGAATATTCTTGCGATACCCTGCGTTGAATCGAAATTCGACAGTAAGGTGGGCAGGAACATAATGGCCTGCGCAAAGATGATCGGCATAACACCCGAACTGTTCACTTTCATTGGAAGAAACTGACGGGCACCACCGAACTGACGGTTACCAACAATCTGTTTGGCATATTGAACAGGTATTTTTCGAACACCCTGGATCAGTACGATCAGTCCCATGATAATCGCGATCAGTGCCGCAATTTCAACCACGAAGATCAGCAATCCACCACCACCGGTAGGGATTTTCGACTGCCATTCCTGCCAGAATGATTGGGGAAGGCGTGCGATGATACCGATCATGATGATCAGCGAGGCACCGTTACCAAGTCCTTTATCGGTGATGCGCTCTCCGAGCCACATAACGAACAGGGTGCCGGCAGTCAGCACAATAGTGGTTGATATGGCAAAATAAGGAGCAAATTGGGGGATAATGGCTTCACGGTAACCCGGGCTGTTCAGGTAAGCTACATAAGCGCTGGCCTGAAGGATAGCCACGGCAACGGTAAGATACCGGGTGTACTGGTTGATTTTCTTTCTGCCGCTATCCCCTTCTTTCTGAAGTTTCTGAAATGGAGGATACAGAATAGTCATCAGCTGCATGAAGATCGATGCGGAGATGTAGGGCATGATACCCAATGCAAGAATGGAAGCCTGGGAAAAGGCTCCTCCTGCGAAGGCATCAATCAGGCCAAGAATACCGCCGGAAGTGGCGTTAGGGTCGATCTTGGATGGATCCATTCCCGGAAGAACGATATGTGTTCCAAGCCGGTAGATGGCAATGATTAAAATTGTTACCAGGATCTTACTCCTCAATTCATCAATACTCCAGATATTTTTAAGTGTCTGTATGAATTTTTTCACTTAGTGCAGAAGTTTAGAGTAGTTTTCAGAAACAGAAACAGGTTTGCCGGTAGAAAAAAAATTCCTGTGTTGCAAACCTGTTTAAGCATATACAAATTCGTTAATGGATAATCTGTGCATCGGGGAACATGCAAGTTACGGAATTACTTTTGCAGGAGTTCCAGCGTTCCACCAGCAGTTTCAATAGCTTGTTTAGCTTTATCACTGGCGGCATCAACCTTAAAGGTGATCTTTTTAGACAATTCTCCGTTACCCAGGATCTTAACTTTATCGGTACGGGAAATAAGTCCCATAGTATAAAGATTTTCAGCACTGAATTCTTCAATTCCGTATTTTTCAGCAAGCTGTTCTACCTGTCCCAGGTTGAATACTTTATACTCAATACGGTTGATATTTTTAAACCCACGTTTGGGGAGACGGCGCTGGATCGGCATCTGACCACCTTCATGGGCCATTTTACGCTTATAACCTGCACGGCTCTGACCACCTTTATTACCTTTGGTCGATGTACCACCCTTTCCGGAAGCTTCACCACGACCTAAGCGTGGCTTGGGTTTGTGTGTTGCTCCTACTGCGGGTTTTAATTCATGTAATTTCATAACAACTGATTTTTACTCAACGGGGAATCGCCCCTCGCTTTGATGATTAATTTTTTTTTGCTGCGAATGTACGGTTTTGCAGTATATCTGCTACACCTATGCATTAACTTCTTCTACCTGAACCAGGTGTTCAACCTTGCGGATCATACCCAGAATCTGCGGAGTAGCTTCAACTTCTTTAGAAGCGTTCATTTTATTCAGGCCCAGTGCTTTCAACGTAAGCTTCTGACGTTCAGAACGATCAATCGCACTTTTGACCTGGGTAACTTTTACTTTTTTCATATTGAATGTTATTAGCGGAAGAAAAGGGTGAACAGGGTTCAACGCCTTTGCTTATCCGTTGAAAACTTTTTTAAGATTCAGATTCCGGCGTTTTGCTACATGAATAGGCTCACGAAGCATAGCCAGTGCTTTGAAGGTTGCTTTTACCACGTTATGCGGATTTGCAGAACCAAGAGATTTTGCCAGAACGTCTGTAAGACCGGCGCTTTCCAGAACAGCGCGCATGCTGCCTCCTGCAAGTACTCCGGTACCGTTAGCCGCTGGTTTGATCAGTACTTTTGCAGCACCTTCTTTAGCGAGCTGATCATGCGGAATAGTACCATGCATGATTGGAACTTTGATCAGGTTCTTCTTGGCATCTTCAATGCCCTTGGTGATAGCTTCCTGAACTTCTTTCGCTTTTCCTAAACCATGACCAACCACACCACTTTCATTTCCTACTACAACCAGTGCAGAGAAACTGAAGGCGCGTCCGCCTTTGGTCGTTTTAACCACACGGTTAATCGCTACCACTTTTTCCTTCAACTCCAGGTCAGCCGCTTTTACTTTATTTACACTAACTTTTGCCATTATTTCAATTTGAAATTTGAATGCTGAAATGATAATTAAAACTGAAGCCCGCCTTCTCTTGCACCTTCGGCCAGTTCTTTCACACGGCCATGAAACAGGTTTCCACCGCGGTCGAACACACATTTCGTTATCCCCAGTTCGCCGGCCTTACGACCGATAGCTGCTCCAACGAGCCGGGCTTTTTCCACTTTTGTTCCTTTCTGAGCCGCAATGTCCTGCTGAGCTGAAGATGCTGAAGCCAGTGTAACTCCATTGTCATCATCAATCAACTGTGCGTAGATCTGTGTATTGCTTCTGAAAACAGATAATCTTGGCGCTGATGCAGTACCGCGGATTTTCTTACGGATTCTGAAGCGTATTTTCTGTCTTCTTTCGAGTTTAGTACCCATGATTGTTTATTTTACTTTCCGATGCTGCCGGAAATAGATTGATTTAAGGTTATTTACCTGCTGCTTTACCAGCTTTACGACGTACCACTTCACCCATATACCGTACACCTTTTCCTTTGTAGGGTTCGGGTTTACGCAGACTGCGCAGTTTAGCGGCAACCTGTCCCAGTAATTGTTTGTCGATACTTTCCAGGTAAATTTTTGGATTTTCCCCTTTTTCCTGACCGGTTCTGACACTCAGTTCTTTGGGAATTTCAAAAATAATATTGTGAGAATATCCCAGCGCGAGGTCAAGAATATTACCCTGGTTGCTGGCTTTAAAACCCACCCCTACCAGTTCAAGATTTTTGGTGAAACCATCAGTTACTCCTTTTACCATATTGGCAACAAGGCTGCGGTACAGTCCATGCAGGGCACGGTGACGGATCTGATCGGTCGGACGTTTAATATCAACGCTTCCGTCATTTACTTCGAGGATGATATCGCGGTCGAGCTGCTGTTTCAGTTCACCTTTAGGTCCTTTTACAGTTACGACGTTATCTTTCCCCACGCTGATGGTGACCCCTGAAGGAACCGTAATGGGTTGTTTACCTATACGAGACATAGTGCTTAATTAATAATTTTTATAAAATAGAGACTAAATATTCCGTGTTCAGTTCCGTATAGAGAACTTAATTGTCG
Source organism: Bacteroidota bacterium (assembly GCA_023409675.1). Classification (GTDB taxonomy): domain Bacteria; phylum Bacteroidota; class Bacteroidia; order Chitinophagales; family Chitinophagaceae; genus Flavitalea. The sequence goes on along the minus strand of JAEYRC010000251.1, from coordinate 8,157 downwards.
GAATACTTATTTCCGGACTACCGGAGTTATACAAACGAAAACCGGATGTATTAATAGATAAAACAAAGAACTTCACCACCAACGTGCTGGGCTTTAGCGGCCTTATCGGTCATTACTCCTTTGGAAGTACTGAGGATAGCAACACCAAGACCATTTTTTACCCGACGGAAATCAGCAGGGCTGGAGTACTGGCGAAGACCAGGACGGCTTACCCGCTCCAGTGATTTGATAGCCGGTTCTTTGGTTTGAGGATCGTACTTAAGGGCAATCTTAATTACGCCTTGTTTATTGTCATCCTCAAATTTATACTTCAGAATATAGCCCTGATCGTATAAAATTTCGGTTATTCTCTTTTTGAGGTTAGATGCAGGGATCTCTACAATCCTGTGCCCAGCCATCTGTGCATTCCGCACCCTGGTCAGGTAGTCTGCTATCGGATCTGTTACCATAATCTATTTTAGATTAGCGATTTATTATTATTAATTCCAGCTGTTACCAGCACGTCTTTTCAATATTACCAGCTTGCCTTACGGATGCCGGGGATCTTACCATTCAGCGCCATTTCCCGGAAGGTTACACGGGAAACGCCAAAGTAGCGCATATAACCGCGGGGTCTTCCAGTCAGTTGACACCTGTTCTTCAACCGGACTTTAGACGAGTTTTTTGGCAGTTCATCCAGGGCTTTCCAATCGCCGGCGGCTTTCAGTTCAGCGCGCTTTTCAGCGTAATGGGCTACCATGCGTTCCCGTTTTCTTTGTCTGGCTTTAATTGATTCTTTTGCCATAGCGTATTTGATTTGAAGAGACAACAGCAGGCTGTTGTTTCAATTTATGCTTCCTGTTCTTTTTTAGCGTTTTTGAAAGGCATTCCCAGTTCCTTCAGGAGTTCGTAAGCTTCTGCATTGGTACTGGCAGAAGTAACGAAGGTGATATCCAGCCCGGTGATACGATTCACTTTATCGATATCCACTTCCGGAAAGATGATCTGCTCGGTTACACCCATGGTATAGTTACCACGACCGTCGAATGATTTTTCATTGATTCCTTTAAAGTCGCGAACCCGTGGCAATGCCGTAGCGATAAAGCGGTCAAGGAACTCATACATCTTCTCACCCCGAAGTGTTACTCTTGCCCCGATCGGCATATTCTTACGGAGTTTAAAGTTGGAGATATCCTTTTTGGAGGCGGTGGCTACGGCTTTCTGACCGGTAATCAGGGTCAGTTCATCCACAGCTACATCAACCAGTTTTTTATCAGTTACCGCACCATTAACACCACGGTTCAGGCAGATTTTTTCCAGGCGTGGAACCTGCATTACACTGCTGTAACTGAAGCGTTTCATCAGTTGCGGAACGATTTCTTTTTTGTATTTCTCTGCTAATCGCGGAGTATATTTTGCTGTTGTGCTCATCGCTTATTTATTTAATAACCTCACCGGATTTTTTAGATACTCGTACCAATTTACCGTCTTCCCGCTTGCGGGTAACTTTCGACGGAGCGCTCTCCTTTGCATCCCACAACATTACGTTGCTGATATGAATCGGAGCTTCTTTCTTAACAATCCCCCCTTTGGTATCGCGGGCAGAGGGTTTGGTGTGCTTTGTTACAATATTCACGCCTTCAACCAAAACGCGGGCGCGATCAGGATATACTTCCAGCACCGTACGGGCTTTTTTAAGATCCTTATCATCGCCGGTGATCACCACAACGGAATCACCTTTTTTAATATTGAACTTTGCTTTAAATCTGTTGCTCATTGTATGTTCGTTTACTCCTTTCGGAGGGTAATAACTAGTTTCGTTTTTGCGGTATTACAGCACTTCTGGAGCCAGTGAAACAATTTTCATATAGCCTTTGTCACGCAGTTCACGGGCAACAGGTCCGAAGATCCGTGTACCTCTGGGTTCGTCTGACTGGTTCAGTAAAACCACCGCGTTGTCGTCGAAACGGATATATGAGCCGTCTTTACGACGCAGTTTATTCTTGGTGCGTACGATAACCGCTTTCACCACGGTACCTTTTTTTATACCGCCTGCAGGAATGGCGTCTTTAACGGTTACAACGATCTTATCACCGATTTTCGCGTAATCCTGACCACTGTTTCCAAGAACACGGATGCACAAAACTTCTTTGGCACCGCTGTTATCCGCTACATTTAACCTGCTTTCTTGCTGGATCATTTTATTTTAGCTTTGAGCCGGCAGCGCATTGCTGTCAGCAATTATACCATTTGTTATTTACAGAGACCTCTTTAGGAGGAACCGGTTATTTTGCTTTTTCTACCACTTCTACCAGTCTCCAGCGTTTTGTTTTGCTCAGGGGACGGGTTTCCATGATGCGAACGATATCACCGATGGTGCACTCGTTCTTTTCATCATGAGCATGGAACTTCGTGGTTTTCTTTACGAATTTTCCATAGATCGGGTGTTTTACTTTCCGTTCAACATCAACGGTTATGGTTTTCTCCATCCGGTTGCTGCTAACCACCCCGATTCTTGATTTACGCAAATTTCTGTCTTCCATTGTAATTTTTTTATAGTTTAGGTTATACCCCTAAAGCTCTTTTTTGAAGTTCTGTTTTGAGCCGGGCAAGATCCTTACGGATTGCACGGATGCTCATAGGATTCTCAAGCGGAGAAATCGCGTGGGCGAATTCCAGCTTCTTAAGGCGCAGCTCATCTTCCTGGATCCTTGCTTTAAGATCCGTATCACTCATCTCCTTCAGCCCGTTTACAAAATCGATTCTCTTTGACATCTTATCTGTATTTGAAATTTGAAATGCTTCTCTTCCGGAACTATTCCGGCACTTTCCTGTTTATTATGCCTGGAAATCGCGGCGTACAATAAACTTGGTTTTGATCGGAAGTTTCTGTGCAGCGAGTCCGAGCGCTTCTTTGGCTACTGCTTCAGGAACACCATCACACTCAAACAGGATACGTCCTGGTTCCACAACGGCAGCCCAGAATTCAGGATTACCTTTACCCTTACCCATCCGCACCTCAAGTGGCTTACGGGTTACCGGCTTATCAGGGAAAACCCGGATCCATACATTACCTTCCCGTTTCATCGAGCGGGTCAGGGCCTGGCGGGCAGCTTCGATCTGGCGATTGGTCATCCATACCGGCTCAAGTGCCTTTAAGGCAAAGGATCCAAAAGAAATGGTGGCACCACGCTTTGCAACCTCACGTATACGTCCTTTTTGTGATTTCCTGTGTTTGCTTCTTTTAGGCTGTAACATCTATTCTAGATTTGAAAAATTTGAAAATTGTAGAGAAACCGGTCAACTTATCTTCTTCCTCCACCAGCACCTGAACGCCTGTCTCCACCACCCCTGCGGTCATCACGGCGCTCCGGACGATCAGCTCTCTCACCACCTGGTCTTCTTTCTGGTCCAGCACCTTCTTTACCTCCGATGAAATTCGGATTCAGGTCGCGCTTGCCCAGGATCTCCCCTTTACAGATCCATACTTTAATACCGATCTTACCGTAAACAGTTTGAGCGAATACGTTGGCATAATCGATATCCATCCGCAATGTATGCAGTGGTGTACGGCCGGATTTGATTTCTTCACTACGCGCGATCTCAGATCCACCCAAACGGCCGGAAACTTTAACCTTAATTCCTTCCGCTCCCATACGCAGGGCAGAAGCAATCGCCATTTTGATGGCACGTTTATAATTGATCCGGTTTTCAATCTGGCGGGCAATGGTATCACCCACGATCATGGCATCCAGTTCAGGACGACGGATCTCCAGAATATTGATCTGAACATCGTCTTTACCGGTTAACTTCTTTAACTCCTCCTTGATCCGGTCAACCTCTCCACCACCTTTTCCGATAATGATACCGGGCTTGGATGTATGAATCGTAACGATCAGCTTATTCAGCGTGCGCTCAATAACGATCTTCGCGATTCCACCTTTATTGATCCGGGCATTAAGGTAGGTTCTGATCTTATTGTCTTCGATCAACCGGTTAGCAAAATCTTTCTTATTACCATACCAGTTGGATTCCCATCCACGGATGATTCCTAACCTGGCACCAATAGGATTTGTTTTCTGACCCATATTATGGTTTAAATATTTTTGTCAATTTATTACTGCTTAGCCGACTACTTCAGCTTTACTGTCTACAATCAGGGTAACGTGATTACTGCGTTTGCGCAGGCGGTAGGCCCGGCCCTGCGGAGCAGGCAGCATTCTTTTCAGCGTACGCGCACCATCCACGAAAATGGTTTTCACAAACAGGTCGGCATCTGCCGCGCTGTTACCTTCGTTCTTATTCTCCCAGTTGCTGATCGCACTCTTCAGTAATTTATACAGCGGAGTAGAAGAATGTTGCGGATGATGTTCCAGAAGGGCAAGTGCCTTTTCTACATCCATTCCACGGATCTCATCAGCCAGCAAACGCATTCTGCGGGGTGATGTCGGATAATTTCTGAGTTTCGCTACTGCTTCCATTATTAATGTTTCTGTTGCTGCCGCTGCTCACGGGATGAACCGGAACAACGCTCAGCCGTTTTAAGCGATTTTTTTACTTGAGTGTCCTTTGAAATTGCGGGTAGGCGCGAATTCACCAAGCTTATGCCCTACCATGAATTCCGTAACATATACCGGAATGAACTTGCTTCCGTTATGCACCGCAAAGGTGTGCCCGACAAAATCAGGAGTAATGGTTGAACGGCGGCTCCAGGTTTTAATAACACCTTTTTTGGATTTGCCTTCATTGATGCCCAGTACTTTATCCTCTAATTTGGAGGCTACATAAGGACCTTTTCTGATTGAACGACCCATATTAATGAGTTAATTTAGAATGAAATTTATTGAATGCCGGCCCGTTTTACTGAGCCAGTTTTTTTCCTTTTTTGGTTTGGATGATCAGCTTATCACTGCCTTTTCCGCGCTTGCGGGTTTTGAGCCCTTTAGCGTATTTACCGGTTCTTGAACGCGGATGACCTCCTGAAGCTTTACCTTCACCACCACCCATCGGGTGATCTACAGGGTTCATCGCTACACCACGGGTGCGCGGACGAATACCTTTCCAGCGGTTACGACCGGCCTTACCCATACGCTCCAGGCTATGGTCGCTGTTCGACACCACCCCTACGGTAGCATAACAATTGATCAGCACCTTACGCAGTTCACCGGAAGGCATCTTCAATACAGCATAACGCTCTTCCTTGTTGGTCAGCTGCGCGGAAGTACCGGCGCTGCGTACCATTTTACCACCCTGTCCGGGCTGCATTTCAATATTGTGAATGTTGGTACCCAGCGGCATAAACTTCATCTGAAGCGCATTACCGATCTCAGGAGCAACACTATCGCCGGAAATTACTTCCGAACCAACCTGGATGCCCTGGGGAGCCAGAATATATCGTTTTTCACCATCTGCATAATTCAGCAGCGCGATGAAAGCTGTTCTGTTTGGATCATACTCAATAGACGCCACTGTTGCAGGGATATTGGGTTTATTCCGTTTGAAATCGATGATACGGTATTTCTTCTTGTTTCCACCACCGCGATAGCGCATCGACATTCTTCCCTGAACGTTCCGGCCTCCGGTTGAAGAAGTTGATTCAACAAGCGTTTTCTCCGGAATATTCGTCGTAATCTCTGCGTATGCATTACCGATTCTCCAACGGGTACCTGCGGTAATGGGTTTGAATTTTCTTAGTGCCATTTTCTGGTTCTTGTTCGTTTTTTAATTTAATGTCAATCCTTTGCGGCGTTTGACGCGCCATACGTTTAAGCCGATCAGATGTTGGTATACAGGTCGATATTCTCGCCCTCAGCCAATTTGATATAGGCTTTTTTATACGCCGGTTTACGGCCGGAAATAAAACCTGCTTTGGTAAACTTGGTTTTGGTTTTTCCAGGAACAACAATGGTATTAACATCCACTACGGTTACACCATAAAACTCTTCGATGGCTTTTTTAATTTCCAGTTTATTGGCTTTACGACCAACCCGGAAAGCATAAGTACCACGCTGATCAGTGAGTTTATTGCTTTTCTCGGTAACTATCGGCTTTATCAGAACTTCAGAGAGTTTCATCTCTTAACAATTTTAACAATGATTAATTAGCGCTTGCTTCCTGCGCGTCTTCTGCTATACTTTTTGCTGCACTTTCGGTCAGGAATAAAACTCCTGAATTAACGATATCATAGGTATTCATATCGTTGAACGGATATCCTGTAACGTTAGGCAGGTTTCTGAACGACAGCAGGAAATTAGCATCAGGCTCTCCGGTAAGAATGAGTACTTTTTTCTTATCAGCGTTCAGACTTTTCAGTGCACCTGCAAATACTTTTGTTTTGGGCGCTTCCAGTACTACATCTTCCAGAATGTGCAGGTTGTTTTCTTTAACCTTATAGGAAAGTGCAGAACATTTGGCCAGACCTTTCACCTTGTAGTTCAGCTTAAAGTCATAGTCGCGGGGTTTGGGGCCGAAGATCGATCCACCACCTTTATACAGGGGGTTTCTCAGATTACCTTTACGTGCGCCACCAGTACCTTTCTGACGGTGTAATTTCTTACTGGAACCTTTAACCTCAAGACGGGTTTTCACTTTATGCGTACCCTGACGCTGTGCAGCAAGATGCTGTTTAACGGCAAGATAGATTACGTGATCATTGGGTTCAATGGCAAAAATCTCATCAGGAAGTTCTACCGAACGACCGGTCTTTTCACCTTTTATATTTATTACGTCGACTTGCATTGTGTTCAGATTATGAATGATTACTTCTGGATTAAAACAATTGAACCGTTATGACCGGGAACCGATCCGGTTACCAGCAGGTAATTCTTTTCAGGAAATATTTTAACGATTTTCAGGCTTTTGATCTTAATACGGTCACCGCCCATACGGCCGGCCATCCGCATTCCTTTGAATACCCTGGAGGCATCGGAAGAGTTACCGATTGATCCCGGAGCACGCTGACGATCGTGCTGGCCATGCGATTGTTCACCCACACCATGGAAGCCATGACGTTTAACAACCCCCTGGAAACCTTTACCCTTAGATGTACCAACAACATCAACTTTTTCGCCTTCTGTGAAAATGTCAACAGTTATGCTATCTCCAAGTGCTTTTTCGAGAGAGAAGTCGCGGAATTCTTTTACAAATTTTTTGGCGGGAGTATTCGCCTTGGCGAAGTGATTTTTTTCGGAAGCGAGAGTATGCTTTTCCTTTTTGTCGCCGAAAGCCAGCTGAACGGAATTGTATCCGTCGGTTTCGAGCGTTTTTACCTGCGATACAACACAGGGACCGGCTTCGATAATGGTGCACGGGGTCTGCTTACCATCGGAACTGAAGACGCTGGTCATCCCGATTTTTTTGCCAATAATGCCTTTCATCTTTTGTTGTTTGCGCCTCGCAGGTTGAAGAGACAGTGTTCCACACAGTAGTGTCCCACTTCAATCCCCGTTTGCTACCGACCTTTTCCTTTGTTCACCCGGCAGAACTAACCTGCGTTTGGTGGCGGAAGTACCGGCAGTAAACTAACCCCGAACGGCTAGTTCATATGTTTTCCCGGATTGCTCCGGAATAGTTTACAAATTTTATCCAGCGCTCCTTTCTTCGGCTGAGCCAATTTTGGGAGATGGATTATAAAGAACTTTTCGAACCCAATGGTTCGGCTGACTATTATCAGGCTTTAATTTCAACATCAACACCGCTGGGCAGGTCGAGTTTGCTTAACGCATCCACCGTACGGGAAGAAGACGTGTAAATATCCAGCAGACGCTTGTGCGTAGCCAGCTGGAATTGTTCGCGGCTTTTCTTATTTACGTGTGGAGAACGAAGAACCGTAAAGATCTTTTTACGGGTTGGCAGGGGAATGGGTCCTGTTACAACAGCCCCGGTACTGCGCACCGTTTTTACGATTTTCTCCGCTGACTTGTCAACCAGGTTATGGTCGTACGACTGTAATTTTATTCTTATTCTTTGCGACATAGTCAAAATCCATTTTTCGAATGGGTTGCAAAGGTAAGGATAGGGTTTTTAATGGCAAAAGATTTTTACAGGAATTTTCGCGGATTTAAAATATTTGTGGGATAGGGGTAGGCGACGTTGCATGCAATGTTGGTACACGGGGGTAGCGTGGGGCATGGGTACCGACGTTGCATGCAATGTTGGTACACGGGGGTAGCGTGGGGC
>JAEYRC010000366.1 GCA_023409675.1 Bacteroidota bacterium | reverse complement strand
GCCATAACCATGCGAACAGGGGCGCAAAGATGATAACGAACATGGAATTGAGCGATTGAAATACGCTTGGGGGTAACTCATCAATTGAAATGGGGCTGCTTCCGTCCAGGATCAGGCTGATGTTCAGATACAGAATTCCGCCAATGGCCAGCGCAAGCAACAGGTTTACCGCGTTTTTCAGCGCTCCCTCTCCCGACAGGTTTTTATTGGCTTTGATCCAAACGGTGGCCAGGTAGAAAATCAATCCTGCCGACAGGATATAAATGACGAATGCGGGTATGACCAGTCCCAGATGGCGGTTGGTTTGTTCATCGGCAAAAAAGGTCAATGACGCGCCGGCCTGCTCAAAAGCAGCCCAGAAGAAGATCACGAAGAAGGAAACCGTAAAGATGACACCCACCCGTTGCTTTTCAACTTTATTCAGCGACTTGTCAGCAAAAATAAATACCGCGATAAAGATGGCTGATGCCAGCAGCAGGTATTGCAGGAAACTGAACATTTGCGCGTCAACATACAACAGGCCGATCATCACCGAACTCAGCAGCAGCAAGCCACCCAGCACCAGCACAGGTGCAAGCGCTTTTTTGGGCGAGTCGGCAGGCACTACACCTATGGGTTTTCCTTCGGGATTGATTACATAGCGGGTTTGGTAAATCTTCTGAATGATAACACTCAACAGCATGCCTATACCCGCCACCAGGAAGGCCCATTTGAAATCAGCCGGATTGCCGGTGTCGCCAACAAATCCGCATACCAGCGGGCCTAGCGCTCCTCCCACATTAATACCCATGTAGAAAATGGTGTAGGCTGAATCAATGCGTCGGTCGCCCTTCGGGTAAAGCTGGCCAACCAGAGAAGATATATTTGGTTTGAAAAATCCGTTACCGGTGATCATAAATCCAAGTCCGGAGAAGAATAAAACTGCCGACAGTGGCTCATTCGTATCATAGAGACTGCCGCAGAAGAACAGCAGAAATTCACCGATCGCCATCAGCAGGCCCCCGGCAATGATCGACCGGCCACTTCCCCAATACCTGTCAGCGATATAACCACCAATAAGTGGTGTCAGGTAGATCAGGCTGGTATAGCTGCCGTACAGTGTAGAAGCGAAAACCTTATCAAAAAGCAGGGCTTTTGTCATAAACAGAATGAGGATGGCCCGCATTCCATAATAGTTAAAGCGTTCCCACATTTCCGTGGCGAATAAAATGTATAATCCTTTAGGATGACCTTTCGCAGGGAATGTCTGGCTCATGATATGATTTTAGCGTTAGGGTTTTGATTATAACTGCGTAAAATAATGGATAAAATCGACATGTTGCAAGGGAGAGGATCATTTTAAATTCGCAAATCAGGCGGCATTGCCGAAATTCGCATTTTGACACCTGAATTATACTACTGAATTAGCAATGAATATATTACTGATAGGATCCGGTGGCAGGGAGCATGCTCTTGCCTGGAAAATAACTCAAAGCTCCCGCTGCAACCGCCTGTACATCGCTCCCGGTAATGCGGGAACACTGCAGCATGGCAGCAATGTGCATATGGACATCAATGACTTCGCCGCTATCGGACGGTTCTGCCGCACCGAAAAGATCAGCATGGTTGTGGTTGGTCCGGAAGAACCTCTGGTGAAGGGCATCGTTGATTTTTTTGAAAAGGATCCCCACCTGGTATCCATTCCCGTCATCGGACCCGGCGCATCCGGCGCCCGGCTTGAAGGCAGTAAGGCTTTTGCCAAACAGTTCATGCAGCAATATAATATTCCTACGGCGGCCTATCGTGAATTTACCGCTGAAAATTATGAAGCGGGTGTGGAATACCTGAATCAGCATAAACTTCCGGTCGTACTAAAGGCCGACGGGCTCGGCGCTGGTAAAGGTGTTTTGATCTGCCAAACCCATCAGGAAGCGCTTGACGGGTTTGAACATATGATCCGTGACCGGAAATTCGGCGAGGCCGGGGCTAAAGTGGTGGTGGAAGAGTTTCTGAGCGGTATTGAGCTCAGCGTATTCATCTTAACCGATGGGGAGCATTATGTTCTGCTTCCGGAGGCCAAAGACTATAAGCGCATTGGGGAAGGTGATACCGGAAATAATACGGGCGGAATGGGTGCGATCAGCCCGGTGCCCTTTGCCGATAAAGCCTTTATGCAAAAAGTGGATGAACAGATCATCCGGCCCACCGTTTCCGGGCTGAAACAGCAGGGCATCCCTTACCGGGGCTTTATATTTTTCGGATTGATCAATGTTGAAGGCAATCCCTTTGTGATCGAATACAATTGCCGGATGGGCGATCCTGAAACGGAAGTGGTCATTCCCCGGCTCAAAAATGACCTGGTGGAGCTTTTCGACGCGGTGGCGCAGGGCCGGCTGGATACAATCACGATAGAAACCGATGAGCGTCCGGCTGCAGCCGTAATGGCCGTCAGTGGCGGATATCCGGAAGCATATGATAAAGGCTTTGCCATTAGCGGACTTGCTGGTGCTTCCGCCGATAGTCGGATATTTCATGCCGGAACGAAAATGGAGCATGATCAGGTAGTTACCTCTGGTGGGCGTGTTCTCTGCGTCAGCTCCTTCGGCAAATCTGTTGGGGAAGCAGTGGCTGCATCGGTGAATGTGCTGGAAAATATTTCCTATGCCGGAATGTATTTCCGGAGAGATATCGGATATGAATTTGAATAATCTTTAAGCGTGCATTATGGCAGTTCATTACAGCGATTACCTGCAATTGGAACGGATCCTGGATTCTCAGTACCCAGAGAGCGATAAGCATCAGCTTCCCGCACACGATGAAATGTTGTTCATTGTGATCCACCAGGCCTATGAACTCTGGTTCAAACAGGTGTTGCACGAGGTGGAATCGGTCAATACCATCCTGAAAAAGCCGGCGCTGAATGACAATTCGCCTGAATTGCAAACAGTTGTTCACCGTCTCTCGCGTACGGTTACCATATTGAAAGTATTGGTGCACCAGATCGACATTATGGAAACCATGACACCAATGGACTTTCTCGATTTTCGCGATATGCTGCGCCCCGCTTCCGGCTTTCAAAGCTGGCAGTTCAAGGTGTTGGAAGCCCGGCTGGGACTGAAATTCGCAAACCGCCATGGGCATGAATATTACGTTTCCCAACTCCGCCCCGCACAGGTAGACCTGATCCGCAACGCGGAAAATGAACCCTCACTCTCTGATTTGCTGAATGCCTGGCTCGAACGAATGCCTTTTACCGATACGGCCGTTTCGTTGGAAATGACCCCATCAGGAGAAGATTACTCGCTTTCACACTTCTGGCAGGACTACCGCAATCGCTACCTGGCCTCCCTGTCA
>JAEYRC010000200.1 GCA_023409675.1 Bacteroidota bacterium | reverse complement strand
CCGCCTGCGCATGGGCAGAAACGGACGAATGCATATCATGCGGAAGTTTGATGTAGAACAGGTTAAAGAAGTGTACGTGCAAACCCTGTCAGCCAATCACCCCGATTGATTATTCACCCTATATTATCGGGCAATCGACCCGTAGCTTTATAGGCCAACAGCAGCTCCGTTATTCCTGATCTGGATAATTGCTTATCCCAGGTCCATTCTTCCAGCGAAGGTGTGCTGAAGTTGAAGGCTTCAACCGCCTCCCAGGTCAGGTTCGACAAATCCGGTTTCAGTATAAAATAGTTTCTGCCATAGGTATTCATGAAATTCCGGATCCATGGCGAATCAGTTGTAATTACCGGCAGGCCGTAATTGAGGTATTCCAGGAATTTGGTAGAAGTCTGGCCGGCATATGGGCTGCAATTGGGTTTGAAATTTATACCATAACTCGCCCGCTGTAAAAATGCGGGTACAGCTTCTGCTTTTACCGGTTCATGAAAGCGAATATTCACAAAACTTCCGTATTCCTGTTCCAATGCCGGGTTTCGGCTACCCAGCAATAACAATGTTTTTGAACGCAGCGCTCCACGCGCAAATACATCCAGCAGTTTTTCCATCTTCATATCCCGCGTAACCGCGCCGGAATAGATAAAATCCGCCATTTTTTCTGCAGGGCCTGCAGCTGATATTGCCGGCTCTATGCCGATATCGCGGTAGAGAAAGGGCACCGTATCGCGGAAGGAAAATTGTTCCCGCACGTAATCATTCAAAAAAATACGCAAGGATGGTTTAATGGAGAGCCGGCGCTTCAATGCGTTTTTCCATCGGGCAAAGGGCGGAACAGAAGCGGAAGCGTATTCATGTATCACCAGTTTATCTTTCGGGGCTTTTCGTGTGTTGATGCCCATAAAATACCAATGGATAGCATAATCATGAGGGTTGAATGCCTTTTGGTGCACCCGCTCACAACTGAAGCCCAGTGAATTGAAATGCCGCATATATACGGCAATGCCGGGCAGGTAGGCGTTACCATTATGTATAAACGCTATTCGCATTCGGGCAGTTTATTTCGTTCTGTACAGTGTTCAATAATTGTCTGTAAGGGAATGTACAGGTTTCCGTTCAGTAAAGAATTAATCAATTGATGATAAATTTATACATTAGATTAATCCGGGGTTCGTAATTTTGGAACCTTTATTATATATCATGGAAATTACTTCAAAAACAGCTGCCCAGTTACGGATAACCGAAGAAGAATTTGAACTGATCAGGGAAAAACTGGGCAGAACCCCCAATTTTACTGAACTATGCGCCTTCAGTGGTATGTGGAGTGAGCACTGCAGTTATAAGAATTCAATCAAATGGTTGAAAACACTTCCCCGTGAAGGCAGCAAAATGCTGGTCAAGGCAGGAGAAGAAAATGCTGGTCTCATGGATATCGGTGATGGGTATGGCGTAGTGTTCAAAATTGAGTCTCACAATCACCCCTCCGCTATCGAACCCTTTCAGGGTGCTGCTACAGGTGTTGGCGGAATTCACCGCGATATATTCACGATGGGGGCGCGTCCGATCGCGGCCCTGAACTCCCTGCGTTTCGGAAAGTTGCAGGAAGCGAAAACGCAGCACCTCCTTGCTGGTGTGGTACATGGCATTGGTCATTATGGAAATTGTTTCGGAGTGCCGACAGTGGGTGGAGAAGCTTATTTTGAGGCCTGTTATCATACCAACCCGCTGGTTAATGCCATGAGTGTTGGTATATTAAAAGCCGGAACTACGATTTCAGCCACCGCTGCAGGGACCGGCAATCCGGTATTTTTTGTAGGAAGCGCTACCGGAAAAGATGGTATCGGCGGCGCTTCATTTGCATCTGCCGACATCACCTCCGACAGTGTGGAAGAACTGCCTGCAGTTCAGGTTGGAGATCCTTTCCAGGAAAAGAAACTGCTGGAAGCCTGCCTTGAAGTAATTACGACCGGGGCGGTAGTGGGCATGCAGGATATGGGTGCTGCAGGTATTATCTGTTCTACTGCCGAAATGAGCGCGAAGGGTGAAGTTGGAATGCGTATCGATCTGGAAAAAGTTCCGACCCGTCAGAAGAACATGAAGGCCTGGGAACTGCTGCTGAGTGAAAGTCAGGAACGCATGCTGATGGTGGTAGAGAAAGGCCGGGAACAGGAAGTACTGAATATTTTTGAAAAATGGGATCTTCCCTGCTCGGAAATTGGTTCCGTAACCGATGATGGCATACTCCGGTTTTATATGCATGGTGAACTGGAAGCGGAAATACCCGCGGTAGAACTTGTGCTTGGAGGCGGTGCACCACAGTATGACCGCTCCTTCCGGGAACCGGCCTATATGCAGCAGATCAGAAATTTTGATCCAGCGTCCATTGAAGTGCCCGATGATCTGAAAGAAGTGGCGGAAAAACTGGTTACCAATCCCAATATTGCTTCCAAACGCTGGATCTTCGTTCAGTACGACAGCATGGTGGGAACCGGCAATACTTCAACAAACGCGCCCTCGGATGCAGCCGTTGTATTAGCAAAACCCACCAATAAGGCCCTGGCATTAACGACAGACTGTAACAGCCGATATGTTTATGCCGATCCGTATAAAGGAGCGATGATGGCCGTTGCCGAAGCAGCAAGAAATATTGTGTGCAGTGGTGGTCAACCCCTGGGTATCACCAATTGCCTGAATTTTGGCAACCCTTATGACCCCGAAGTATATTACCAGTTTGTTGAGGCGATTAAGGGCATGGGCGAAGCCTGCCGCAAATTTGATACGCCGGTTACCGGCGGGAATGTCAGTTTCTACAATCAAAGTCCGGATGGACCGGTGTATCCAACCCCCACAATAGGCATGGTTGGGGTTTTAGAAGATATCAGTGAAAAAATGACCCTGGGCTTCCAGGAAACCGGCGACATCATTTTCATGATCGGTAAAAGCAGCAGTGATATCAATTCTTCAGAATACCTGCATAAGGTTCGGGGTGTGGAATTCAGTCCGGCTCCTGAATTCGACCTCGATACCGAATTTGCCTTGCAACAAAAAGTAGCGGAGCTGATTCGCGCTAAGGTCATCCGGTCTGCTCATGATATCAGTGAAGGCGGATTGTTCATTACGCTGCTGGAATCCGCTTTCCCCAACAAACTGGGTTTTGATGTGGTGGCTGCTGATTATAAGATCCGCAAAGACGCGTATTGGTTTGGCGAAGCCCAGAGCAGGGTAGTGG
>JAEYRC010000159.1 GCA_023409675.1 Bacteroidota bacterium | reverse complement strand
GTAAACAGGCCTTCCCGGTAATCATTTTGAACTGATCTCCAGGATAGAAATTTAATCCGCTCGATAGCTACCAGTCGCCATCTTCCCTCGAGACGGTTTTCTTCATTTATCCATTTTCTGCATCCGGAAAAAAGTATCAGGATCAGCAGGGATAATCCGGCAAAGCGTAGATTTCTTCTCATAAAAAAAATGTTTATGGAATTTAAAAATTTACCCCATTCATTTTTCTCATGACTTTGTTAAATGCGGATTATTTAACACCACAATTAACCGCTTATCTGCTGTATCATCAATCAATATTGATTAGCCCGCACAGGATCTTTCGGAACAATGATTTTATTGGGTTTAATATCTTTCATCAGCAATTCAACTGCTTTTTCCAGTTGTGGATCACGACCACGAATAACATCAGCAGGCATCATTTCTACCTCAACATCGGCAGCCACTCCTTCATTTTCAATAATATATTTTCCGTCCTTACTGAATATACCCAGTCGTGGCGCTGTAACAGAACCACCATCCATCAGCACCGGGTAATTATATACCCCAACCAGAATGCCCATCGTGGTGGTTCCCACCAGGGGCCCAAGTTTTTTCTGTTTGAAAAGATAGGGCAGCAGATCGCCGCCACTGGCTGCATAACCGTTGATCAGCATAGCTTTAGGGCCGTCGATAACTGCTTCCGGTGTTTTCATAATATCACCATCGCGGTTCTTCCAGTAGTTGGATACATCACGCGAAAGAATATCTACTATATAGTCTGCTGCACTGCCGCCACCATTGAATCGTTCATCAATAATCACACCCAGTTTATCAAGCTGCGCGTAATAGTAACGGTTGAAAAAAGTATAGCCTCCTCCGCCGGTATTCGGCAGATATACATAAGCCAGTTTGCCTCCGCTGAGTTCACTCACTTTCCTTCGATTGCCTTCTACCCAGTTGATCAGTCGCAAATTGGATTCATTCGCCAGCGGTATAACCGTATACCGGCGCGCTCCTTCAGAGGATGGTTTAGAATTAACGGTAATGGTTACCTGCTTGCCAGCAGTGTTCTGAAAAAAGCTATAGATATTTTCATCAGCGCTTACAGCCCTTCCGTTGACTTCAAGCAAATAGTCACCTTCGCGTACAGCAATTCCCGGTTGTGTAAGCGGTGCTTTAAATTCGGGGTTCCAGCTCAGGCCCTCATAGATCCGGCTAAAGCGGTACCGTCCCTGATCAATGGTATAATCAGCCCCCAGTAACCCGACGTTCACATTGATGGCCTCGGGAAAATCGCCCTGCGAAACATAATTATGCCCGATTACCAGTTCACCCATCATCTGGTTGAACAGGTAGTTAAGGTCTTCCCGGTGCGCTACATGCGGAAGAAATTTTTCATATTTCGTCCTGATCTTTTTCCAGTCCGCACCATGCAGATTTTCAACATAGAAAAAGTCGCGTTCAATTCTCCAGACTTCCGAAAACATCTGCTGCCATTCTTTTTTGGGATCGGTCAGCACCGTGATGGCGCCGAAATCCAACCGGCCCTCAGCAGGATTAGGTTTGCCGTTTACCGGAACTATCGAAAAACTGCTTCCCATTTGTACACCCATCTTTTTTCCATCTGCAGTAATCCTGTATGCGGATACATTGCTCAGGAATTGGTCAGCTTTTCGTTTTGCAATATCATATACCATCAGGCTCGCCGCTCCGCCACCGGCCTCTCGCTCCAGGTAGAATAATTTGCCTGGCGCAGTACCCTGCAATTCTGAGTAGGATTTTGCGGGGAGATCGAGCGCCACAATGCGCTGTTGGATATCCGTAAGATCGATTTGAATATCCGTTGAAGCGGCAGCAGATTTTTTGGCAGCACTGTCAGCACCATCGACCTTTTCTTCATCACTTTGCGGGTCGAGCAGCGAGGGTTCATCCTTATCCAGAACGATAGCATACAAATTATCCCGCACCGGCACTTCAAAAGAGCTCATGTCGAGCCAGCCTACAGAACGGCCATAATTGGTACTTGCTTTGAAGAAAATATATTTTCCATCGCGGCTGAAACAGGGCATGGATGCTTCACTCAGCCCATCGGTAATTTGTGTTGTTTTGCCCCCGGCAAGGTTGTAGAGGAATAATGCGCGAAGGTTGTTTTTAAGTTTCCGGTTATAAACGATCCATTTGTTATCCGGACTCCAGGATGCGGCGAAAAACGCATCCGGCCGGTCGAACAGGTCTGAATCGATCAATACCGGTTTTTTATCGCGGATATCGATATAATACAAGTTCAGGTGTTTGTCATGGTAAAGGATCCTTTTGCTGTCGCCACTCCACACCGGATTGTAAAAATAATTTCCCTTTCCAGGATTAATCGTAATGCGCTGTTCTTTACCAAGCTGATCCTGCAGTGCTAAATGATATTCACCACCTTCATCGGAAAAGAACGCGATGTACTTTCCATCCGGGCTCCAGGCAGGTGCACGGTCATGCACACCCGGAGAGTTGGTCAGGTTGCGGATATCTCCTTTTTCAACAGGAACGGTAACGATTTCACCGCGGGCTTCTACAGCCGCGCGAACTCCGGTAGGGGACACGGCTATTTGACGTATAAAGCCCGATGCCTTAACCCATTGAGGCCGGTTGGTGGTAATATCCGCCTGTATCCGGATACTTACCGGCTGCGAATTGCCCCTTGAAGGATCGAGCCGGTGAATTTTTCCGGCCTGTTCAAAAACAACAGAACGGCCATCGGTATGCAGGGAGCGAACATCATAGTCACTGAAATTGGTAACACGGCTTACTGCTTTGGAAGCACGATCATAACTGTAAACATTCACTGTTCGGTTGTCCCTGTCCGATAGGAAATATATTTTCTGATCGTTTAGCCAGACCGGACGGGTATTATTGCTGGCCGATGAGCCGGGTATTTCTTCTACAGTATGGCGCTGCAAATCAAAGATCCAGACCCTGGGCATTAATCCTCCGCGGTATAGATTGAAGGGCCGATAGTTGCGGTTGCCATCAGAGGGATCGGGCACTTTTATATAGGCGATGAACTTACCATCGGGTGATATTGTTCCCTGCGATGCCTCCGGTAAAATCAACGAAGCGATCGCGCCGGTTTGAGCATGAACGGTAAACAAGCGGGTATACCTTGGAATCGCGGATTCTTTACCGGATGAATAGATGATTTCATTGCCGTGCCAGCCCCGCACCACATCGGCACCGGGATGATAGGTTAGTCGTTTTGGACTTCCCCCTTCGGCGGGAACAACATATACGTCATTGTTGCCGGCATAGTTTCCGGTAAACGCAACCCATTTTCCATCTGGTGAAATAATGGGGTTGAATTCTACATCCGGATTTACGGTAAGCCGGCGCAATTGCGAATCGTCTGCTGAACTGATCCAAATATCGGAAGCATAGGCAAAGGCTATGCGGTTTTCGTGAACTGAGGGGTGGCGTAAAAGCAGGGTTTCCTGTGCCTGTGTTGTAAGCAGCATACTGAACAGGATACACCAAAAGGTTTTTAACATATACAGTGATTTGTGTTTAGAGTTTTTACCGAAGTGCGTTATGGTAGCGTATGGTTAAATTACGAATAGTTCCGCTTTTTACTTCTAAGGAATTTTTCATGGATCACCTGGCTCATTGGTTTGTCATACACCTTACTTTCTACCCATGAAAT
>JAEYRC010000133.1 GCA_023409675.1 Bacteroidota bacterium | reverse complement strand
GAGTTACACTGGCTGATGATATACCGGCTGCATCCCATTATACCGTTAGATTCCTGTATGGATCGTATAGCTTCTACACTGGCAATTGTATCGCCGGTGATGCCGTCAAAATCAGTTGATTTTACGGTGGAGCGAATCGACATCAGAATGCTAACGCGTTCTTCTTCCGATAACGATGCATAGTTTCCGGGCAGGGCATCAGATCGTTCACTGATCTCCGTTAGCACCTCATGGTGAACTGAACTTTCCTGCCGAACATCCAGCGATGCGAAATGAAGTCCGAAAATCCTGATCTTATTCATCAGTCCGTCGACCAGGTGCAGAAACAATCCATTATGCTGATAAATCAGGATCTCCCGTATTTCGTTCAGCGATGTCATTAGTTCCTGGCTCTTCAGTTCGGTGCGATGACCCGGAATAAAGATATTATCATATAGTTTCTTTTCCAGCTCCGTAAGTATCGATTCAACTCCTTTGAAGGTCAGGCGTTTTTTGATCTTCCGTACATCGAGGTAATAGCATTTGATGATCGCTCCACGCAGGGCATCCGCAACCTGCAGGGTGGTGTCGGCATGCACATTGGGGTTGCCATCGCGATCGCCGCCGGGCCAGAACCCCATATTAAATACCGGGTTATCATCAGTAAGCGCTTCCGGAAACTGCGATCTGAAAAAGGTCAGAATCCGGCCGGCGGAATGGTAGAACACATTTTCGAGGTACCATATCAGGCTTACCGCTTCGTCATACGGAGTGGGTTTTTGCTTTTTGAAAAAAGGCGTTTTACCCAGTTGCTGCAGGTACATATTCACCAGGCCGGCATTATTTTCTTCGAGCGCCTTTGACAGATCTGTAATAAAGCCCAGCACCGGTCCGGGATAAAACTGGGTAGGGTGGGCAGTGAGTACAAGTCGTACCGCGAAATCTTTCAGTGTATCGCTGAGCGCCGCATAACGGTCTTCCTGCAAAATTTCTGCTTCAAGATGTTTGAGGGTACCGATCCCATTCATATCATTCACTTCACGGAATGCGGCATCTTCGAGCGCGTCGAAGAGTACCACCTGCCGCTCAACATATTGAATGAACCTGAACAAGAGGTCAAGCTGATCGCGTTCATTGGAATAGGTGGTATGCTTCTGAAAAAAATCTTCAATGATTTTCTCCGGACTCAATTTCCGTTTATAGCCCTCTTCACAATTGCTGAGAAAGAGCGACAGCATTATGCCCGTTTTTTCTATACGGTGAAAAGGCAATGAGGTGAACAGGCTGTTATACAGTTGAAATTTTATGCCAACAAAATTTTTGAACTGCTGCAGGCCTCGTGTAGACTGATGATCCATAATATATCCGGGTTATGATTGAAATTGGCAGGCAGTATCGGGTCATGAAAATAAATCTTTTTAAGGAATAAACTGAACAGATGATTTGTGAAAGTTCTTCCTTATCTTAGCAAAATATCGTGATCATTTTCTCTGCAAATACCATTTCTTTCGCTGCAGCCTTCCGGGCTACCACCACCATTATTACCATTATTACAACCCGTTAAGGGTTGTACACATTCATATCATCCAGGGGCTTCGGCTGTATTCTGCTTACCGCAGCGATCATATCCATCTTTCATATTCTAAAATATCACTATGCAGGTCTTAAAATTTGGCGGCAGTTCAGTCGCCAATGCCTCGAATATAAAAAAAGTTATAGCCACGATTACCGAGGCGTCTAATATTACCAGAACCGTTGTTGTAGTATCGGCAATGGGTGGAATTACAGATGCCATTCTTCAATGTGTAGAACAGGCCGCAGCAGGCGATGATGCCTACAAGCCGGCCGTCAAAGCCATAGAGCAACGCCATCTTGATGCAGTTCGAGAACTGGTTCCCATCACGCTGCAAAGCAGTGTGCTGAGTCAGGTAATGACTCTCTGCAATGAAATTGAAGATATCTGCAATGGGGTATTTCTTCTCCGTGAGCTGTCGCCCCGTACCAAAGACCGAATAGTCGGGTATGGAGAACGGCTCTCCTCCCGCATCCTGTCGATCGCGTTGCGTGTTTCAGGCGTCGAAAATATCTGGAAGGATGCCGGCGAACTCATCACCACCGACAATACTTTCGGAAATGCGCTTGTTGAGAATGAGGTTACCTATAAACAGATCGTCGATTATTTCGGGCAAACCCCCGGGAATGTATTCATCCTGCCGGGCTTTGTTGCCAGCACCCACGACGGATTACCGACTACGCTGGGTCGCGGTGGTTCCGACTATTCCGCGGCATTGATTGCAGGCGCCCTGAATGCTGCTGTATTGGAGATATGGACGGATGTTTCAGGCATCATGACCGCTGATCCGCGCTTTGTTCCGCATGCCCGCATTGTTCCGCATATCTCTTACGAGGAAGCGATGGAACTTTCACACTTTGGCGCCAAAGTGATCTATCCGCCTACCATTCAGCCGGCCCGTAAAAATCGGATACCCGTTCGGGTTAAAAATACGTTCATTCCTGCCGATGAGGGAACGCTGATCGACGATAAAGCCGGAAAGAACGGAAATTCGATCCGGGGGATTTCAAGCATCAACACCATAGCACTACTGGGACTTGAAGGTAGTGGTATGGTAGGTATTCCGGGTATTTCCAAAAGACTATTCGAAGCGCTTGCCCACGAGCGTATCAATGTAATTCTCATTACCCAGGGTTCATCTGAACATGCTATTTGTGTGGGTATAGAAGAACGCAGTGGCCTGCAGGCCCGGGAGGCCGTAAACCGTGAGTTTTCACGGGAAATTGCCGCGGGAAAAATTGATCCGCTGATCGTGGAAACCGGCCTTGCTGGAGTGGCGGTGGTAGGGGATAATATGCAGAGCCATCCCGGAACTTCCGGAAAAATGTTCAGTGTGCTGGGCCGAAACGGTATCAATGTACGCGCCATTGCCCAGGGTTCTTCCGAACGGAATATTTCAGCGGTTGTTTCGGTTAAGGATGTACGTAAGGCGATCAATGTACTGCATGAAGAATTTTTTGAAACGACCTTCAAACAGGTCAACCTTTTCATTGCCGGTGCAGGCAACGTGGGCAGCAGGCTCATCGCGCAATTGGATAAGCAGCGTCAGTACCTGCAGGAACATCTGCGTTTGCAGGTTCACCTCGTGGGACTGGCCAACAGTCGTAAAATGTATTTTAATGATGAAGGCATAGACCTCAGTAACTGGAAAGACGCTTTGAGCAGCAGTGAAACACCCATGGTGCTGGAGAACTTCATTCAGGAAATCACCAGCAGGAATCTGAGAAATTCTGTATTCGCGGATATTACTGCAAATGCTTCGGTCGCACATTGTTATCCCGACCTCCTGGGCAAAAGTGTTTCGGTGGTTGCCTGTAATAAGGTGGCCTGTTCCGATACATACCGTTATTACAGCCAGCTGAAGCGATTAGCCGGTGAATTCAATGTGCATTTTTTATTTGAAACCAATGTCGGCGCCGGACTACCTGTGATCGGTACATTGAACGACCTGGTAAAAAGCGGTGACCGGATCAGTAAAATAGAAGCCGTATTAAGTGGTACGCTCAATTTTGTATTCAATAATTATGATGGATCCGTACCCTTTGCGCAGGTGGTTCGTCAGGCGCAGGAAGAAGGTTATACCGAGCCCGATCCCAGGCTTGATCTTGCCGGTACCGATGTAATGCGAAAGATCATGATCCTTGCCCGGGAGAGCGGAGTTCCCATGGAAATGGATGAAATAGAAAATAAGAAGTTCATGCCTCCTGCCTGTATGGAAGGCAGTATAGAACATTTTTACCGCTGTATGGAAGAAAATGAAACCCATTTCAAAAAAATTCTGGAAGAAGCCAGATCCGCCGGCGCTAAATTGAAATTCGTTGCACGTTTCGAAGCGGGTAAGGCCTCCGTCGGACTGCAGCATATTCATCCTGAACATGACTTTTATCACCTCTATGGAAAGGATAATGTGGTGGCATTTTATACCGACCGCTATAATGAACTTCCGCTGGTTATCAAAGGCGCGGGTGCAGGTGCGGAGGTGACGGCTTCCGGAGTATTTGCGGATATCATACGGGCTTCAAGAAGCTGATTAACTATAACCTATATATGAACAGCATATGCGTACTGTAACCGTTCGGGCAAACGCATCGGTAGCAAACCTGGTTTGCGGATTCGATGTATTGGGTATGGCCCTTGAAGATCCTTACGATGAGATGACCCTAACGCTGTTGGATAAACGCGTGATACGTATTCGTCATACGGATGCATATGGTTTACCTGAAGCGCCTGAAAAAAATGTGGCCGGGGTTGCCCTGCAGGAACTGATGCAGGAATGTGAAGAGGAAGTCGGATTTGAACTGACTGTGCACAAGCATATCAAACCCGGCAGTGGACTGGGTTCCAGCGCTGCGGGCTCTGCAGGCGCTGTGGTGGCTGCCAACCACCTGCTTGGTGAACGCTTTTCCCGAAACGACCTGGTGCGCTTTGCCATGGCGGGAGAGAAGCTGGCAACCGGAGTGAAGCATGCGGATAATATCGCTCCGGGTATTTATGGAGGTATAACCCTGATCCGCTCAATTTTTCCGTTGGATATTATTGCGCTTGATCCACCGCCGCTGTTTGTTACGGTGGTGCATCCGCAGATTGAAGTCAAAACTTCCGATGCCCGGCAGATTCTGCGGAAAGAAGTGTTGTTGAAAGATGCTATCCGCCAATGGGGCAACATCGCCGGGCTGGTTGCCGGAATTATGCAGAAAGATTATGATCTGATTGGCCGTTCACTGGAAGATGTGATCATCGAACCCGTGCGGAGTTTACTGATACCAGGATTTGATGCCGTGAAAGCACGCTGTAAACAGGCAGGGGCTCTGGGAGGCGGTATTTCCGGATCCGGGCCTTCCGTTTTCATGATCAGCAGTACAAAGGCTGTGGCTGCCGCTGTTGAAGCGGAAATGAGCGCGGTGTATACGCAGTTGGGCGTAGTGCATAAAACCTATGTTACCACGATCAGCCGCAGTGGTGTAAAAATCATGTCGGTAACTTAATTACAATCTTCCCGCTTAAACTAATTTCATGAACTATTACAGCATAAACCAGGCATCATCAAAGGCAGACTTTCGGGAGGCTACACTCAACGGGCAGGCACCTGATGGCGGATTGTATTTTCCGGAACGAATTCCCGTAATTGACCCGCAATTGATACGGGATATCCGGCAGCTAAGTCCGGAAGACATCGCCCTGCGCGTAATTGAGCCTTATATCGGGTCGGCTATACCGCGCCAGGAGTTGCAGCGAATTGTGCGGGAAACTGTAGATTTTCCTTTCCCACTGATACCGATAACCGAATCAGTCTTTGCGCTGGAATTGTTTCATGGTCCCACACTGGCGTTTAAGGATGTCGGCGCGCGCTTTATGAGCCGTTGCCTGGGCTTTTTTTCAAGGGAAGAGCATAAGCGAAGCAGGGTATTGGTCGCTACTTCCGGCGACACCGGCGGTGCCGTAGCCGATGGGTTTTTCCAGGTTGATGGGGTCGATGTAGTGATCCTGTATCCATCCGGTAAAGTCAGTGGTGTTCAGGAAAAGCAGCTTACGACGCATGGTCGCAACATACATGCACTGGAAGTAAAAGGAAACTTTGATGATTGTCAGCGACTGGTTAAACAGGCATTTGCCGACCATAGCCTTTCCCGTGAACTAAACCTAACATCCGCGAATTCCATCAATATTGCACGCTGGCTGCCCCAGCAATTTTATTACTTCTTTGCGTTACAGCAATGGCAACAGCCAGAGCCCCCGGTTTTTTCGGTTCCAAGTGGAAATTTCGGAAACATCTGCGCTGGCCTGCTGGCCTGGAAATCCGGACTGCCAGCCGCGCATTTTATCGCGGCCTGCAATCAGAACGATACCGTACCCCGCTGGTTCAACACTGGAAAATATACTCCGGAGAAGGCCAAAGCCACGCTTTCCAATGCAATGGATGTGGGCGATCCCAGTAATTTTATCCGTATACTGGAAATATTTCAGCGCGATAACAGCTCCCTGAAAGCAATCATGAGCAGCAGTAGTTATTCGGATAAGGATACCCGTGATACATTAAACGAATTATGGCAGGAATATCAGTATATGGCCGATCCGCATGGGGCTGTCGCGTACCGGGGATTAAGCGATTACCTGCAATCGCATCCCGCAGCAAAGGGTATATTTCTGGAAACCGCGCATCCGGTTAAGTTTCCGGAAGTAGTAGAGGAAGTTATCGGCAGGCCGATTCCGGTGCCGGATAAGTTGTCACCGTTGCTGAAAAAAGAGAAAAAATTTACCCTGATAAATCCAGACTTCAGGCTGCTGAAAGATTTTTTATATTCCGTTTAAACGCATTTCAGCCCGGAGTAGGGTAAACTCCGGGCTGTACGGTGAAAGTAGATTATGATTTTTTCTATGAACAGCAGGACAAAGCCGGCAGTTATATAATTCCAGCCAGTTCCAGGCTTTTCTTTTTCAGTTTACGAATATCGATGTCTTCAATGATCGGGTCGGGAGTGAGAATAAGGCTGGTGTTATTTTCACGCCACCAGTTGTTATGGAGCAGTTCGGAAAAAGCGATCACTCCGACCAGGTATTTACGATCGTCATTGGCGTGCCATTCTTCTATCCATTCAAAACGTTCGCGGGGTATAAATTTCCAGTCATTAAAACTGATATAGGTGCGGAGGTAAAATTCAGTACTGATTTCCAACGGTTGGTGGTGGTACAAATTCTTGTACTCATATTTATACTGATACCACAGGGCGGATATATCACTGAGCACCGCGGAGGCGGTAGGAAAACTGCCGGCACCTTTGCCATAAAAGAATTGCTTATCGGCAAATCCACTTTCTATCACCACACCATTGTATTCATTCTTCACAAAGGAAAGGTGATCTTCTTCCTTAACGAACTGAGGCAAAACAAAGGCGGCTACTTTTCCGCTCGACAGTTTCTTTGCCTGTGCAATCAGTTTGATCTGCAGGTGTTTTTCCCGACCTACACCCGCGTCTGCTGAAGTGATTGCCTGAATGCCGGTGAAAAGAAGGTTTCCCGGATGTTCCACCAGGCCATAGGCGTGCGTTAACAGGAAGGTCCATTTATTCACAGCATCGTACCCTTCTACATCAAGTGCTGGATTACTTTCCGCAAAACCCAATTGCTGGGCCTGCATCAGCGATTGTTTGAAGTCGAGATTATCTTCAAACATTTTCGTCAGAATATAATTGGTAGACCCATTAACAATAGCCTGGATCGAATGCAGCAGGTCATTGTCGTAGTATTCCTCGAGGTTACGGATTACCGGAATAGATGCGCAGGCGGCCGCTTCATACAAAAACGATTCCTGGGTTTCCTGCTGAATCTGTAAGAGTTCCGGCAAATGTTCGGCGATCATCTTCTTGCTGGCGCTAACAACGGATTTACCATTCCTCAGCGCGAAGCTGACGATATCGAACGCGGCATTGGCATCATCAATCACTTCAACAATAACATTGATCTCGGGATCCTGTAACAAATCATCTTTATCGGTAGTGAATAACGATTCCGGTGCATTTCTTTTTTTAGACGGATCCTTGATACAGATCCTTTTGATCGTGGCATTCAGCGATGTAGTCTGATGCAACACCCGGTAAAGTCCTTCTCCCACTACACCAAAACCGAACAATCCTATAATAAGTTGCTTATGTGTAACCATTTATTGTATAATTTCTGTTTGTTTATTCGTGATGAAATACTGTGGTGCAAATTCACGGATCAGCTTTGCCAGCTGATCGTATTCTAAAAGAAATCCATCATGACCATAGGGTGATTCAATCTTTATAAATTTTCCCCGGGGAATATGCGCTGCAATGAATTCCTGTTCCTCTACCGGAAAAAGAATATCGGTTTCAATACCCACCACCAGTGCTTTGGCGCTGATTTGTGCCAGCGCGTTTTCTACACCGCCACGTTTTCTTCCAAGGTCATGCGAATCCATCGACTGACTCAGGGTATAATAACTGAACGCGTTAAAACGCCGGGCCAGCTTTTCGCCCTGATAGCGCTGGTACGACACGGCTCCGTCCCAGGAATCTCCAAAGGGAAACTCCGGCGAACGGGGCTGTGTCTGCTGGTAGGTAGTATAGTGGCGGTAAGAAAGTAAGGCAAGCGCTCTCGCGGCTTTCATACCCTGCATACCGGCCTGGGGGTCTTCATTTTTCCAGCTCGAATCCGCTTCAATACACATGCGTTGCGT
>JAEYRC010000130.1 GCA_023409675.1 Bacteroidota bacterium | reverse complement strand
TAAGGCCTGAAGATCTCGGCGAGCGCTTTGACCATCTCAAGGTACATGGGCGTTAGGATGGTGGCATTGGCATTCACATTGGTTAATACTGTTCCATTAATTCCCAGCGATGCATTGGCCCGGGCATAATCGATATAACGCTGATCAGTATAACCCGGCAGTTTATGCCAGTCCCAGATAGAAAAGCCCGCATAGCCACGCTCTACAGTCCGGTCTAAATTGTCCCAGTGATTAAGCAGGCGGTGCTGTATTTTGGGCACGGATATGATGTGCAGGTTCTTTAAAGAGGCGCCAGTTCGAATCAGCCGAAGCAGGTGAAATGTACCATAAAGTATTCCGGTTTCTGTCTGCGCAGTAATGATCATTACCTGTTTACGGCGAATATTCTTAGACGTTATTATAAATCCTTCTGTGCCGGTCTGAGCCAATGCTTCTTCAAGGCCTGCCTCCCGGATAAGCGGGATGTCAGCAGACAAGCCTGCTATAAGAGTTCCCTGTTGAGTGGCATCACCCGTAACAGGCACTTCCTTATTCAACATACTGCGCAATGCACGGGTAAGTTCATTTTTTACGACGATCATGGTTGGAGAAACGGAGGGAATATGCAGGGCCTTCAGTTCGGCGCGGTAACGGGCAAGTTGCTGTGGGTCTTCGATGGATCGGTGACCCAGCCAGAGATCATAGCCATTTTCAGCTCTGCAAAACTGCAGCAGGAAAATCATGCAGCTAAAAAGAATGATTTTTTTCATAATAACAGCAATAGATTGAAGCACTCCGGCAAGCCATTCCGGATCCTGAGACTCCGGGACTTAAGGCTGTGTTAACGCTGAGGTTAACACGAAAAGATTAGCACAGGCACTTCTGAATAATCCGGAAACGTAACTATTTATGCAATCGGTTACTAAACTCGCAAAAAATATTTATTATACGAAATTATTTTTTCAGGGATGAGGGGCGAATGATAATTCCAGCTCTTAGTATGATCATATTGGTATGTAGAATTGTAGTCTTTCCTTTGAGGTGATCGATCAGGTTTGCAGCGGCGGTCTGACCGATATCATACCCCGAATAATTCACTGTGGTGAGGTTAGGCTCTATGATTTTACTGATGGGGTCATTATTAAATCCGGCAAATGCGATATCTGCAGGAATTTTAATTCCGGCCGCTTTCAAAGCGATCATACAATGAACAGCAGCTGTATCATTAGCGGAAAAAACAGCATCAGGGCGGTCGGCTTCGGTCATGGACAAAATCCGCGCTGCGGCATCCAGTCCGGATTGTTCCGATAAATTACTGATCATATGCAGTTGATCTGAATAGGATAATCCAGAATCGGCCAGTGCCTTGCGATATCCTTCCCAGCGGTCGCGGTAAACATTTCTGAGCAGGTTGCCGCCCAGGTGCATTATTCGGCTACAACCCTGATCTATTAAGTGTTTAGTAACAGCATATGCTGCAGAAAAATTATCGATAACCACTGAGGTGGCATTATCGGCAGGATGCACCCGGTCGAAAAAAACGACAGGTATGCGGCGCCGGAAAAATGCGGCAAAATGAGACAGATCGGTGGTATTATATGCGAGCGAAACCAGCAAGCCATCGACCCGTTTGTTGAACATCATTTCAGCATTCGCCTTTTCTTTATCCGCTTCTTCGAGAGACTGCGCAATCAGCAGATTATACCCTGCCCTGCTGGCAGCATCTTCCATTCCTGCCAGTACCGAAGCCATAAAATAACTGTTAAGCCGGGGAACGATTACCCCAATACTGTGTGTACGCTTACTGCGCAGACTGCTTGCAAATGTGTTCGACTGGTAACCAAGCAATTCGGCCGTTTCAAGAATCTTCCGTTTGGTATTTTTATGTACAGCAGGACTGTTCTTCAGACCGCGGCTGACTGTTGCCGCTGAAATATTCAATTCGCGGGCAATATCATAAATCGTTACTTCTTTAGGTCCGGGCATCCCTTAAAGTTAGTTTTTTACGAGCAAATTCCCATTTTTTCAAAAAAAAAATGCAATCGGTTGCTTTTTTATCAAAAATCCATATATTCGTTATCGCGAACTGCCAGCTAACGATTCAGAATAGTGCCAAATATTGCCTGACTGCTATATGAAACAGCCTCACTTCTGCTATACCGCCTGTTTATTTTATTGGTACCCCGGTACAGGTATTCGGCAAAACTCTTCTGTTCCTGCCAGTTTCAGTTCATTCACGCAAAAACATTCCGTTCCTTCCCCCGACCAAGATCATCAAAATCATCAACCATATATAATACCATATTCAATTACCCACCCTGGTAAACCTGGCGTATGAAAAAAAAGGATCAACATGAAAAACCCGATATATTGATCAAGGGCTCCACTTACCGGGCTGCTGTACTTCGGAACCATCCGTTAGTTTCGCAGCCTCACCTTTTCCATCCCCTGAAAAAACCTTTTGCGGCTATTCGTTTCACGTGCCCAAACACGCAGTATATATCAGTAATGTATAAACGAAAATATTCCTGCCGGCATCCCTCCGGGGGTATACGCGATTCCTGACCGACATCAATCTATTCTGCCATAACTCAACATTTTACTACAACCAAAACGATTAATATGAAAAAGTCGGAACACTTAAAACATGATTTGCCGGTTCTGCTTATAAGAAAAACAATTGCCCTGCTCCTGCTCTTTTGCACTGCCCTACTTCCGGTTTATGCGCAAAACACGGTTAGTGGCCGGATAACCAACAGTACGGGTGAACCCGTGGCTGGCGCCAATATTCTGGTTAAAGGAACAACGATTGGTACCAGCACCAATGATCAGGGTAATTTCAGTATTGCCGCGCCAGTAGGCGCCGTACTGGTGATCTCCAGTGTTAATTATGCGGAAAAAGAAGTTATCGTAGGCGATGCTGCTACAATGGATATTCAGCTTGCCGCTACTACCGGCAACCTCGATGAAGTAGTGGTTGTCGGTTACGGTACCCAGCGCAAGGAGGCGGTTACCGGTTCCGTCGCGTCTATCAGTGGTAATGCCATGCGGGATGTTCCTTCCCCGAACATAGCGCAGGCTTTGCAGGGTCGTTTACCTGGTATTGAACTGAGCCAGACTTCCACCAGGCCGGGTGCAACCATGCAGATCCGTATCCGCGGTGCCCGTTCATTGAATGCCAGCAATGACCCGCTGATCGTATTGGACGGAATGCCCTTCCCCGGATCCATCGCCGATCTTAACCCCAATGACATCAAAAGCATTGATGTGCTGAAAGATGCATCTGCCACCGCGATTTATGGCTCCAGGGGCGCAAATGGTGTTATACTTATAACGACCAACAGAGGCAGCCGCGGACAACAGCCTAATGTTTCTTATAACGCCTATTACGGAGCGCAAACCCTTTTCGCTCCGTTTCCCATGATGAACGGTCCTGAATTTGTTGCCCTGCGGGAAGCCGCAGGAATGTATACCAACGGAACCGATGAATTCAATGATGTTAATACCGACTGGCAGGACCTGTTGTACCGAACCGGGTATGTTTCGAGCAATGATATTTCGGTTTCGGGTGGCACGGGCATGGGGGGCAGCTATAGCTTCGGTCTGGGCCATTACGATAACCAGGGTGTTATACCCACCCAGCGTTATACCCGTTATTCCATTCGTGCATCGCTTGACCAGCAGATTGGAAAACATTTCCGCGTAGGCTTAACATCAAACAGCAATTACAATACAAGCAAAGGCAACCAGGTGGGTTTGTATGGAACCCTGAGCATGTCGCCTATTGCCAGCCCTTACGATGAAGATGGAAACCTCAGAAGAACGATCCGAATGCCACTGGACGAACAATGGAATATCACTAAAGATATTATAGAAAACAATAAAGACCGCTGGCTGAATGAAACCCGGGGCTTCGCTACCTATAACGCCATTTACGGCGAGGTTAAAATTCCGGGAATAGAAGGACTTACCTATCGCGCCAATCTTGGCCTGGATTATGTTCAGACCAATGGTGGAAATTATACCGGAGAAGGTATCAACAGTTCTAACCCCACTACCCCATCGAGTGCGGGTATCAGTAATGCACATACGTACCACTGGACACTTGAAAACCTGCTGACCTACGACCGTAATTTCGGTGACAAACACAACCTGAATCTCGTAGCCCTGTATTCGTCTGAGCAAAACCGTTATAACCGTTCATCTATGTCAGCGAGAGATATTCCTTCTGACGCCTTCCAGTTTTATAATCTCGGGCAGGCTACCGGGGAACTGACGATCAGCCCCGACGGGCAGGACTACCAGGTATGGGGCTTACAGTCTAAAATGGGAAGACTGATGTATTCCTATGATAACCGGTTCATGATCTCTGCAACTGTACGGTCAGACGGTTCTTCCCGTCTTGCTGAAGGCAGCAAATGGCACACCTATCCGGCGATATCTGCCGGCTGGAATATTGGCAATGAATCCTTCATGTCGGGGATAAGCGCTGTGAATATGCTGAAACTTCGCGTAGGTTATGGTATAACCTCCAACCAGGCTATAGCACCTTATGCCACGCTTGGACGCTTAAGCACCCGCCCCTATAATTTCGGTCCCGATACATATGCCGTGGGTTATTATGTATCTCAACTGCCGAACTCAAACCTGGGATGGGAATATTCGAATACCTGGAACTATGGCCTGGATTTCTCACTCTTCAATAATCGCTTATCCGGTACGCTGGAATATTACATTACCAATACAAATGATATTCTCCTGAATGTAAGTCTGCCCAATACTTCCGGAGTAAACAGTTATACCGGAAATATCGGTGAAACCCAGAATAAAGGATTTGAATTAAGCCTGAACGGACTGATTGTCAACAATCCCGACGGCTGGTCATGGGAAGCCGGACTGAACCTGTATTCGAATCAGAACCGACTTGTTTCCTTAGCTTCCGGTCAAACAAGGGATGAAGGAAACGCGTGGTTTGTCGGGCACAACATCAATTCAATTTTTGATTTTGAACGCGTTGGATTGTGGCAGGATAAAGATGCCCACCTTAATATACTTGAACCAGGTGGCAATGTGGGAATGATCAAAGTTAAATATACCGGCGATTATAATCCGGATGGCACACCGGTTCGTCAGATCGGCCCTGCAGACCGCCAGATTCTGGATACAGATCCTGATTTTCAGGGCGGATTCAATACACGGGTATCGTACAAAGGTTTCGACCTCAGCCTGGTTAGCTTCTTCAAAAGCGGAGGCATTCTGGTGAGTACCCTATACGGATCAGCAGGGTATCTGAACCTGATGAATGGCCGCAGAAATAATGTAAAAGTAGATTACTGGACTCCTGACAATACCGATGCACGTTATCCTAAACCCGGTGGGTTTGCCAGTGGTGATAATCCGAAATATGCCAGCACCCTGGGCTATTTTGATGCATCATTTTTCAAAATCCGTACGATTTCTCTGGGTTATGATTTCAGCAGAAGCGTCATCAAAAACTCAAACGTAAGGTTAAGGGGGTATCTGACCGCGCAAAATCCATTTGTTTTCTTTTCTCCTTATCATAAAGAATCTGGAATGGATCCGGAAACCAATTCCTTCGGTGATGAAAATGCAGCAGTAGCCAGCAGCTATCAGCGTCGTTTTCTGACCATCGGAACAAATTCTCCCGCGACACGCAATTTTATTGTTGGCGTCAACTTAACGTTTTAAATAAATTATTATGAAACATATGCAATTCAACACAATAATCCGGGCATCGCTCCTTTTGCTGGTGGTATCACTGGCAGGCTGTTCGAAAATTCTGGATGAGCAACCGCGGAGTATTTATGAACCCGGTTTCTTTAAAACTGAAAAAGGAGTTTATGGCGGACTGGTATCTCAATATGCGCATCTGCGTTATATTTACGGGCAGGCCTATTATTACAATACCGGTTTAACCGGTACCGATGAAGTAACCTGGGGCCAGAGTGCTGACCAGAACTTCAAGGTCATGGATGTTTCCGGACAGGGAGATATCACGTCAACGAGCAGCCGCGCCGATGTTCTCTGGGGAGCAGCTTTTTCCAATATAAACACGGCCAGTGGCATCATTGAAAATGCTGCGGAGGTAGGCACCATATCCAACGCGCTTATCGCAGAAGCACGATTTTTTCGCGCATTTGATTACTTTTTACTGGTACAGACTTTTGGAGGAGTTCCGCTTGACCTGGGTGCAGGTGAACTGATGTTCAATACGTCCCCCTCCCGTACTTCCGTGCGCAATACCGTTCCGGAAGTATATACCAAAGCAATATTTCCTGACCTGATCATAGCGGTAAATGATTTGCCCGATAACCCTCGTGTTACAGGTGGCGCAACCAAAGCACTGGCCCGTCTGTATCTGGCAAAAGCATACCTGACATATGCCTGGTGGCTTGAAAATCCGAATAACATACCCACCTATCCTGCAAGCGATCGCAACGACCCAGATGGCAAAAATGCCCAATGGTATTTTCAGCAGGCTTATGATGTAGCTGTTGCCGGTATTGATAATCCCGGTCCTTTCAGCCTCCAGCCCACATTTTATGATGTTAACCTTGGTTCTAATGACCGCAACAGTGAAATTATGCTGTATGCAGATCATACGGAATCAAGCGAGTTTTACAATGCCTCAAGCCTTACCTGGTCGAATGGTGCTGCTCCGGAGAATTTTGCCGGATGGATGATGACCTGGAATTATACCACCATTACGAGCAGCCGGACAGCCCCGCCCTGGACGCCGGTGAATTCGGTTCAGCGGGAAGCGGTGCAATCGCTCGG
>JAEYRC010000100.1 GCA_023409675.1 Bacteroidota bacterium | reverse complement strand
CATCATAAGGTCCGTTATTACCGCTGAAAATAAAATCTGTCGAGAGATAGATTAGCCTGGCGCCAATCTCTTCCATGGGTTCGATGATAAAACGCGTAGCGGATACATTCACATTATAACAATGCGGTTTATCCTTTTCGCAGTCATCCACCTGGGTCATGGCCGCACCATGAATAACGGTGTCGGGGCGGTGCTCCAGCACAATTTCACGCATCCGTACGCCATCGGTAATATCGGCATCGATGTACTGATATTGTGGCTTTCCCGAAAGTGCACTACGATCGGGGCCCTTACCCAGAGCAATAACCGAAACATCATTCCGCTGCACGAGTGCATGAATAAGATGCTGTCCAACCAGTCCATTGGAACCCGTAACCATAATTTTTTTCATGCGCGAGATTTAAGGCTGCTAAAACGCTTTTTTAGTAGACGTTCCGATTGTTTTGGATGAAAAATCGGGCGTGAAATTCATATTGTAAAATGCGAAACAGTAGATATCCGACATCGCCTCAATGGCTTTCGCGGTATTGCTGGCGCCGTGGCCTGAATTGGTATCAATGCGAATCAGAACGGGATTCTTGCCCCGATGCTTATCCTGCAGTTCCGCCGCATATTTAAAGCTGTGTGCCGGCACCACCCGATCGTCGTGATCCGCGGTAGTGATCATAGTAGCCGGATAATTCGTATTTTTTTTGATGTTATGCAAGGGAGAATAGGCCAGCAGGTTCTTGAAATCATCAGGATTATCACTGCTGCCATATTCAGCAATCCAGTTCCAGCCAATGGTAAACTTGTGAAAGCGGAGCATATCCATTACCCCCACCTGCGGAAAGGCGACCTTAAATAATTCAGGACGCTGATTCATTACGGCTCCAACCAGTAATCCGCCGTTGGATCCGCCGCGGATGGCCAGACGCTGTGATGAAGTGTATTTTTCTTTTATCAGGTATTCTGCCGCGGCAATAAAGTCATCGAATACATTTTGCTTCTTAAAGCGCATGCCTGCTTCATGCCAGGCTTCCCCGTATTCCGATCCACCGCGAAGATTGGCTGAAGCATAAATACCACCCTGTTCCAACCAGGGAATCAGTGTGGCATTGAAACCGGGCAGGGTGCTAATGTTGAATCCGCCATAAGCATACAGCATTGTGGGATTTGAACCATTGCGCTTCAGCCCTTTTTTATAGACGATGAACATGGGAATTTTCGTGCCGTCTTTACTGGGGTAAAACACCTGTTCGGTGACATACTCATCAGGATTAAAATTGATTTCCGGCTTACGGAATACTGTACTCTTCCCGGAAGCAATATCATAACGATAGATAGTCGGCGGATAATTGAAGGAATTGAAGGTATAAAACACAAACTTATCTTCCATCCTCCCGTTAAATCCACCCGCTGAGCCCGGGCCCGGCAATTCAACTTCGCGAACCAGTTTGCCATCCAGTTCATGCACATAGATCCGGCTGGTGACATCTTTCAGGTAACTGACAAACAACTTTCCTCCGGCAACTCCTGCGCTCCGCATAGGTTCAGCCTTTTCGGCAAGAATCACTTTCCAGTTTTTAGGATCAGGGTTCTTCGGATCAAATAAGATGATCTTCTCATTCGGTGCGTTTTCATTGGTTTGGATCAAAAATTTATCATCAATGACGTCTATGACCCGATAAGAGAAATTACCAACCTCACCAACAATAGGTTTAAAACTTTTATCTGCGCCTGTATTATTCCGGTAAAACAGCGCGTTCCCGTCAAATCCCTTTCCACGGTCGCTGATATTGAGGAAGGAATAACGCTGATCTTCACTGGTATAAACGCCATGAAATCGCTGGGGATTTTTGGGATCTTCATAGATCAGTTCATCCTGTGATTGGGGCGTACCGGCTTTATGATACCATACCTGGTGATTTTCATTTTTGGAAGAAAGCTCCAGGCCCTTTTCCGGGGCTGGATAGCGACTATAAAAGAATCCATCTCCCATCCAGGAAATGCCCGAAACCTTTACCCAATTTAAGGTATCAGCCAGATCTTTTCCGGTGAGCATATCGCGTACAAAATAGGTGTTCCAGTCTGACCCGCCTTTTGAAATTCCCCAGGCGGCGTATTTCCCGTCTTTCGACAGGCTGAAGCCGGAAAGCCGGGTGGTTCCTTCAGCACTGAATTTATTGGGGTCAAGCACTTCCTCTACCTTTCCCTCGAGGCCCTTCTGACGATATAAAACCGACTGATTTTGCAATCCGTCATTTTTATAGAAGTAATAGAATTCTCCGTTTCTGAAGGGCGTACCATACTTGGGGTAATTGTACACTTCGGCAATTCGTTTTTTCATCTGTTCCCGGTAAGGAATTTGCTCCAGATACCCGAAAGTGACTTTATTTTGCGCTTTCACCCATGCGGCTGTGGCAGAACTGGTATCATTTTCGAGCCAGCGGTAAGGGTCAGCAATGGTTTGCCCATGGTAATTGTCGGTATGATCCGTTTTTTCAGTCTTTGGATAAGTAAGTTGCGCATCAGCAATAACACTTATAGTCATGCCGGAAAGAAACAAAAAAACACGTCTATTCATGAGAATATTTTTACGGCAGCAAGATAATGGATTTTTGAAAGCCCCCCTGTTCCTGATGTATCAAAACAAAACCTTATTTTTACGCCTTCAAAAAAAATCCTTTAAACAGTTTTTAACGAATCTTGCCGCCTGTTGAAGATTTTTTAAACAAATCAATTGTTTTTATTACATGGTTAAAAAGGTCACGAAAATTGGTGTGATGACATCCGGCGGCGATGCTCCCGGGATGAATGCGGCAATCAGGGCAGTGGTCAGAACGGGAATATATAACGGGCTTGAAGTTTTTGGCATTATGCGCGGATTCAGCGGAATGATTGAGAATGATATTATACCCATGCACTCCAGAAGTGTTGCCAATATCATCCAGCGCGGTGGAACAATGTTAAAGACAGCCAGGTGTAAAGATTTCTATGAACCTCGCGGCAGAAAAAAAGCGTATAATAATTTAAAGAAACTGGGTATCGACGGATTAGTTATAATCGGAGGTGACGGTTCATTCAAAGGAGCGGATATTTTTTCCCGCGAATATGATATTCCCTGCATTGGTCTTCCCGGAACGATCGATAAAGATATCGCGGGCACCGATTTTACCATTGGTTTTGATACAGCAGTGAATACAGCCGTTGAGGCGATAGATAAGATCCGTGATACGGCCGACGCGCATGACCGGATGTTTATTATTGAGGTGATGGGCCGCGACGCAGGATACATTGCCCTGCACAGTGGTATAGCTACCGGAGCAGAAAACATTCTTATTCCCGAACGTTAAACCAATATTGAAGACCTCGTAAGTGGTCTGCTGGAAAAAGAGCGCTGAAAGAAACTGGTAAATATTGTTGTTGTCGCGGAAGGTGACGGTTTCGGCGGTGGTGATGAGGTGGCTAAGGTGATAAGGGAACGGCTTCCTAATGCAGACACGCGTGTAGCTATCCTGGGACATATTCAGCGGGGAGGCTCGCCCTCCTGTCTCGACCGGCTGATCGCCAGTCGAATGGGATATGCCGCCGTTGAAGCGCTGATCAATGGTCGCCATAATGTTATGGTGGGCATTATGAACAACCGAATGCATTATACACCACTGGAGCGCGCTGTTAAGGCAAAACAAAAGATCAATGATGAATGGCTCAAGATTGTGAAAATTCTGGCCAGCTAACCGTATACGTAATACCTGCCCTGCTATAATTTAATTAACAGTAAAAAAATATCATGTCTAAGAATATCTCCAAATACCTGCATGAACAAATGGATAAACAGGCCGGACTGGCGCACAGTTCGCACCGAACTAAAATTGTTGCTACGGTTGGGCCTGCCTGTGATACCTACGAAAAACTGCTTGAGCTGGTTAAAGCCGGTGTGAATGTTTTCCGGCTGAACTTTTCACATGCAGCACACGCCGATAAACTCAGCATTATTGAACACATTCGTAAAATTAACACCACCGAACCTTATAATATCAGCATACTGGGTGATCTGCAGGGCCCTAAACTTCGTGTAGGGGAGATCGAAAACAATGCGCTGGAAATTTTTCCCGGCGATATTCTCACCTTCACTAATGAGAAACTGGTGGGTACCAAGGATAGGATTTATGTTTCCTACCCCAACCTGCATAAGGATGTTAAGATCGGCAATAAGATCATGATCGATGATGGTAAGATGGAGGTTAAGGTGGTTAGCCTGGAACCGAACAATGACGTGAAAGTTGAAGTGACCATGGGTGGTATTCTTTCCTCCAAAAAAGGGATCAACCTGCCCGATACAAAAATCTCATTGCCTGCCCTTACCGAAAAAGACCTGGAAGACCTCGAATTTATTATTGATCAGCAACTCGACTGGGTCGCACTATCGTTTGTACGGAGTGTGGAAGATATTATTGGGTTGAAGGAAAAGCTGAATGCCAAAAAGAGCAAAACGAAAATCATTGCCAAAATTGAAAAGCCGGAAGCCCTGGTTAATATCCGCGACATCATCATTGAATCGGATGGCATCATGATTGCCCGTGGCGACCTTGGGGTGGAACTTCCAATCGAACAGGTTCCGCTGATCCAGAAACAGATCATCCGCAAATGCCTGCACCGCGCCAAGCCGGTGATCGTTGCTACGCAGATGATGGAAAGCATGATGGACAGAAGCAAACCCAACCGCAGTGAGATCACCGATGTGGCCAATGCGGTACTGGAAGGAACCGATGCGGTAATGCTCAGCGGCGAAACCGCTACGGGTAAGCACCCGGTGCTCGTGGTGGAAACCATGCGTAAAGTAATCATGCAGGTTGAGCGCACCGACTATCGCTATAACCGCGAAGATGACCTGATCCCCCAACCACATTCTCCGTCTTTCCTCAGTGATGCAATTTGCTATAATGCCTGTAAGCTGGCCCGTGATACCAAAGCCCAAGCACTGGTAGGTATGACCCAGAGCGGCTATACTGCGTTTATGCTTTCGAGTTATCGTCCCGAATCTCCATTATACATTTTCTCCAAAGAAAGGAGTCTTATTAACCAGCTTAGCCTAAGCTGGGGTGTCCGTGCATTTTACTATGCCGAAGAAGAAAGCCTGGATGAAATTGTTAGCGATCAGATAGATATTCTGAAAGAAAGAGGCTTTGTAAAATCGGGCGATATTGTAGTGAATACGGGCAGTACGCCGGTGCACCTACACCTCCCAACAAATGTGTTGAAGATCACTAAAGTTGATTAAGAGCAGGTTCCCGCAGGTTAACGTGTATTCATCAGCGTTATCTGCTCTAAAATCCGCGAAAATCTGCGGGAACCATACTTAATTCAAAGCTCTTTACCTGACTTTCAAGTCATGAAAGCCGCTAAAACTTCTACCGAATAAATCCACTGCCTTTACCTCCACTTTATAATCCCCCGCATCCAG
>JAEYRC010000048.1 GCA_023409675.1 Bacteroidota bacterium | reverse complement strand
AGACAGTCCCGCTATTTCAGTTTTCCGGTTGTTGGGCCCGAGAATAACGTAGGCAGATGGACAGCTTACTTTACTCCAGCGGTATGATGCTATAGATCCGGCAGAAGAAGAAGAGCTGCTTCCATCGAGTAATACATCACCTGTTGAAGTGGACGAAGGGCCGGTGATTACCGCACTGGCAGTGCTGGTAGATTTTTCAACTGTAGAACTTCCGTTTACGGTAATGGAGAAATCGGTGTAACCGCTGGCTCCTTTAGAATCTGTAACGGTTAACCGGATCACATAGGTGCCCTGAACAAGGGATGAAACGGTTGTGAGACGGTTGTTAGGACCGGAAATACTGAAGGAAGACGGGCCACTCACTTTTTCCCAGCGGTAGCGTGAAATGCTGCCGTTTGGTGAATAGGAATTACTGCCACTCAGTCCAACAGAATTAGTCGGCAAAGAAATCTGGGAAGTACCGGTTATCACCGCTTTCACTACTGATGGAGTAGGCTCCTGCGTTGATACACCGCCAACAGTAATCGTGTGGTCGGTTGATGCTGTGGCATATTTACTATCGGTAACAGTTAACCGGATTACATAAGTTCCCTGTACAAGGGAGGTAATGCTGGTGAGGCGGTTATTCGGACCGGTTATGGAAATTGAAGAAGGTCCGCTCACTTTTTCCCAGCGATACTTGGATATGCTTCCATCGGAAGAATAGGAATCACTTCCACTCAGATCTACTGAGTTATTCGGTAATGAGATCTGTGAAGGTCCGGAAATTACCGCTTTAACATTCGATGGCACGGGATCGGAAGTTGATTTTCCATTCACTGTGATGGTATGATCCGTGTATGCAGTGGCACCTTTGGCGTCTGTAACGGTTAAGCGAATCACGTAAGAACCCTGTACCAGCGAATGGACTTTCGATAAGCGGTTATTCGGACCGGAAATACCGTAGGTAGATGGTCCGCTGATTTTTTCCCAAGAGTACTTCACAATATTACCATTTGGTGAACTTGATCCGCTGGCGCTGAGGTCTACTGAATTGGTGGGAAGCGTTATGGAAGACAATCCTTCAATATCCGCAACAGGTTTTTGAGTGGTTGACGTTCCTTTATTTACGGTGATTACCACATCATTGGTAGCTGAAGCTCCCGCATTATCTTTCACCGTTAGGCGGAAGGTATAAATTCCTTCAACCAGGTTGGTTACTGAAGTAGAAACCGCTGTTGGTTTAGCAATTGAAAATGTAGCAGGACCACTCACTTTAGACCAGGCATAAGAACTTATGGAACCATCAGCATCGGTTGAAGCACTGCCGTTTAAAGTAACGGAATTGGTAGGAAGCGTAATCGTCTGATCAGCGCCGGCTTTGGCTACAGGAGGCACATTCGGAAGAGGAATGGGTTGAGGAACCGGAGAGGTTGTACCCCTCGACTGGCGCAGGATCCATTCCCACACATTTGGTTTTTGCCAGGCATAGGCCGTATCATATGCACGATCCCAGATCACATGCGTAGTGGTTTTGGCGTATAATTTCAGCAGGGCATCCTTTTCGGGATTCAACTTATTAATAGCATTGATTGCATTTTTAGAGCAGGAAGGCGAAACACGGGTATCCGCATCGCCATGAAAAGCGTAAACCGCTACCTTATTGTTTACAATATTCGCTGCACTCGATAAACCGCAGGTTCCGCAAACCGGTACAATAGCTGCCAGTTTAGACGCATTGGTAGATGAAGCTGAAGCATAGCTCCAGGTTCCGCCACCACCGAGGCTTAAGCCGGTGAGGGTGATTTTATTGGGGTCAACCTTTAGATTATTTACAGCATATTTGATCATTTCATCAACATAGAAATGTTGCCATCCACCATAACTCTTACTGAGCTGGGGAGACAGCACAACAAATGACTGCCATTTGCCATCAACGTAGAACCGCATGGTACGGCCATTTTTCAAATACTTTGGAATAGCCACCTTGGTGATAAGAGAAAGCTCAGTGGTACCATTACCGCGCTCGGCAATACCATGTAAGAAAATAATCAGGGGGTGTTTCTGAGTACCATAATCAGATGGGGTAAATTCATAAAATCCGATCGTTTGTCCGTTGGCTGCTGTGATTTTTTTAGCAACCTGCTGCTGGGCAGAAAGAAGAAACGGAACAAGAACGGTCAGGAAGAGGAGTAGCGACTTTCTCATAGTTGGAATGTTTAGAGACTTCAGGTTTTTTACAATTTTATGATATTAGCCTTCGAATCCGGTTTCGATTTGCTCTCCGTCACCTGTGGCGGGTGAGGTGATTTTTCCACTAAATATGCTTTTTGGAGGATTTTGAGCCGCACTTAACCGGGTTTTCAGGGATAATTTGGATTTCCGGAAAAAATTTGCAATTACTATACCAAAAAAAACCATTTCTACAAGACATTATGCACATTTGACGAAAGTTTTAGTACAATAGGTATAAAGTATTAGTAAATGGCACTTTCAAGCAGATACCCACTAAGAATAATCTTTAGAGGGTTTAGATTAAATGATTAAGGTCAATTCTTAAATAAAAAAAGGGGAGCTGCATATGCAACTCCCCTTAGTACTTCGAGCGAGTGTATTATTGTTTAATGAACC
The DNA here is from genome assembly GCA_023409675.1 of Bacteroidota bacterium. Classification (GTDB taxonomy): domain Bacteria; phylum Bacteroidota; class Bacteroidia; order Chitinophagales; family Chitinophagaceae; genus Flavitalea. The sequence continues at coordinate 1,940 of JAEYRC010000048.1, read as the reverse complement.
GGCTCAGCTTCCGGGTAGCGTCTCCCAGGCGAAGTTCCAGGGTATAAACACCTGCCTTCAGGTCTGAGACATTCACCTGCTGTTGCCATCCAAAACCATTTTTGGCTACAGGCTGCCGGTAAACACTGCGGCCTGCGGCGTCATAGATCGTAATCATGCCGGAACCATTAACCGAATCATTAAAACGTACGGTTAACTGGCTGATGGCAGGATTCGGGTATACCGATAATCCTTCAGCCTGAGTTGTTACAGGAGCCGCAGTCTTTTCCTGTACACCCTGTACAGCTATGGATGCTGCTGCCGGACCAGCGGCTCTTACAGTTAAGGTGAAATCCTGCTGGCTGCTTGCGCCTTTTGAATCGGTGACCACCAATCTAAAGACATAGGTTCCTGCAGTTAGGCTGCCAACAAGCGTTTTCGCGTTGTTCTTACCGGGTAAGGTATAGGAACGGGGTCCGCTAATTTTACTCCAGCGGTACTGCACGATCACTCCATTTGAAGAAGTGGATTCGCGGCCACTCAGTTCGGTGGTTGTTGCCGGCAGTGTAACTACCGAAGGTCCGGTAATTCTGGCCTGAACACCACCTGCGGGAACTTTCGATGCCGCGTTGGTAACAGTTACCGTGTGATGCTGGAATGCGCTGCGGTTGCTCTTATCCCAAACGGTAAGCCGGAAAACGTAGGTGCCTGGAACCAGTCTTGAGATAAGTGTTTTCGCATTATTTTTCCCCGGGATGCTGTACGATTCGGGGCCGCTGATTTTGGTCCAGAGATAGCGTTCAACATTTCCGCTTTCCGTTACAGATTCTCTGCCGCTGAGTTCAATGCTCGTTGCCGGGTAGGAAATGGAAGACGGACCGCTGATCACAGCTTTAGGAGCAAGCGAGCGGGAAGGGGCATTCACCTTGACGGTAACATTCCTGTATGCGGAAGCACCCTTATCATCCCATGCTGTTAAGCGGAATACATAAGTTCCCTGCGATAAATTACCGATTTCTGTTAACACATTATTTTTGCCGGTAATGATATAGGAAGATGGCCCGCTTACTTTAGTCCACAGGTAGCGAACTATTTTTCCATCAGCATCTGTCGAAGAGCGACCACTGAATTCAACCTTATCCTGCGGCAGGGTTATTTCGGTTCTGCCTGCAATATGCACTGTTGGTGCCTGATTCACCTTCGGCTTTTCCTCAACAATAACCCGGAAATCGGCAATGTCTTTGGCATTGTCATCATCCCAAACGGTCAGCCGGAAAACGTAGGTCCCTTTTACCAGACCAGTCACTTCGGTCAGCACATTGTTTTTAGCTGAAATCTGGTAGCGGGTGGGGCCACTTACTTTTGTCCACTGATATTTTTCAATTTTACCATCGGAATCCTCAGATCCCCGGCCACTGAGGAATACTTTATTTACCGGCAATACGATCTGATCATCTCCTTCTATATGGGCTTTCGGCGCTTTATTGGCTTTTTTCTCCACAACAACCCTTACATCATTATAGGCTGTAGCTTTATCGTCGTCGGTTACGGTTAAGCGGAAGACATAGGTTCCCGCCACCAGCTTGTTAACCGTCGCTTTAGCATTATTTGGATTAGCGATTTTAGCGGATGCGTTGCCACTCATTTTTTTCCACTTATAGCTTTCAATTTTACCTTCGGGGTCTTTCGACTGGCTTCCATCTAACTGAACCGTTGATTTCGGAAGGGTAATGGTTTGATTGGCTCCTGCATTGGCCACGGGTTTCTGATTTGATTTAGGCAACACCTTTAGCGTTACATCGTCATGATCAGTGGCATTATCATTGTCCTTAACGGCTAAACGGAATACATATGTTCCTGCTTTCAGTCCTTCTACTTTTGCACTGGCTTTATTAGCATCTTTCAGCTTAAAAGTATTTGGGCCGCTGACTTTGCTCCATGTATAAGAAGTAATTCTTCCA
>JAEYRC010000047.1 GCA_023409675.1 Bacteroidota bacterium | reverse complement strand
GTAGAACAGCGCCTGAAGCAAACCCGAATTGCGGTACAATTCCGGTATGTCAAATTTTTCCACCGCCTAGCCCCCGTCATCAGTCCTGCCCTGCCGGAGAATCTTATCGAAGGCCATACCTCCATTGGCTAAGGCAAAAGAATAGTCGGGGTAGTTCTTTGCCGTGAACGCCAGCGGCCTGATCTGCAGTTCGGTTTCATAATTTCTGTTGGCAGCAGGTGGACCGAAAAAATTTCTTGCCGACAGATCGAGCTGCACCGCTTCTCCCGGCCTGAATTCCTGCTTATTCAATTTCACCTGCAAACTGAGCCGATCGGGCACAAATTCTTCAATGTTGAACAGTTTTGTTCCAAGCAATACATCTGTAGAACTGTACACTTCCAGGGTATAGGTTCCCGTTATGGAATGACTGCTGATGTCGATCGACGATTCCATTGAACCCTGCTCATTAAGGGTTTTACGAAACTGCCGCATTTCCTTTCCATCGGGATATAAAAATCTGAGTTTCACCGGCAGCTGGCCGGGTGATTCCCAACGCTGGTTGCGGAGGATCACCGAGAATGGAATAATTTCACCCGGACGAAAAATATCGCGGGGAGCATATATAAAGGCTTCCAGACCTGCGGGATTGATCTTTTTACCGCCAACTTCAAAACGTGAGGTGTTCACCCGGGTATCCCGAAAGGGGAGGTAATTGAAATCGGTGGCTGTTTTAACGATGACCATCGCAGGCTTAAAACCCGCATATTCCGGGCGATCATAGCTTATTTCCGCAGTTCCGGAGCCGTCTGTTGTTCCGGTTCCCAGTACCTGGTTGTTTTTTCCGTAAGCAATAACCCTTGCTTCATGTACTGGTGTAGCCGACTGAATGCTGTTTACAAATACCAGCATGGCATCTTTTCCTTCCCGGGCGATAATTCCCAGGTCGGTGGAAGAAATGAAGCGGCTGTCGCTGATCCAGTAATCGGTCGCTGAGCGGATCCGGATATGATAGATGCCCCTGGCTTCAGACAGGTGGTCATCCATGTTGAAAGTAAAGATCCTGTTCTGCCCACTGCCCGGCAAACTGCGGGTATCGATCTCCTTTTCATAAATAATATCACCCGGAGTGTATGACGCATAAGCATCTTCGGCATAATAGTCATCCATACGCTCATCCGGATAATAACCGTGATGCATAGCCGATAAAATATTGGATTCATAGATCCGGGATACCACCACTTTTACGCGGGGGGTATTGATAATATTGACCGCGATTTTTCGTGAGCCTGCTGATGAAAGGTAAACGGCCTTCGGGTTATCGAACTGTACGGAAGGATACAGTTCACCAAAGGCCACCTGGTGACCGGATTCTTCGCGCAACACCCCGCCGAGCCTGCCTCTGAGCCCTTTGGCAAAGCGGATAGAATAGGCCTGATCGGCATCAAAGGATGAACTGCTGATGTTGAATCCGTCATCGGTGGGTTCTACAGCAAATTTCACCGCCGGACTGATCGTAATACCGGCGGCGAGGTTTTCGGGTAGCACCTGCTGACTTGTTTTCACCTGCAGCAGTCCGCCACTTCCATCGTGATGGGCAATAATATCGTTGATCATCAGGTTAAAGGGCGAAGGAATTATAGCGGCGAGTTCTTCCGGCTTCGATGTACCATTGCGACCGCCCTGCGGCAGTGCCCCTTTATCGAGCAGAATAACGGCTTCCATATCCGTATCGGAAGCGTTAAATCCGTTTAAGCGATAGGTCAGGTTCGGGCCCGCGCTGATGGTAATGGGCGACAGGGTGATGGGAATATCGTTGCTGCTTACCCGAAGTAAGGGCGTGATATGTTCAGGGTCAACCGGGTAATTAAAATTAAGTTCGAGCTGAGGAACCGGCGTGTTGGAAGCGCCGGCAATCCAGGTAACTGTTGAGCCTTCCAGGCGAAGTTCAGGAGTGAAAAATTGTATATCGGCCTTGTCTAACCGCTTAGCGTTGCTATAGGCCAGTAAATTATGCTGAAGAACCGCTTTATAGGTAGTGGAAGGCGCCAGCGGCTGAGCGGGAGAAAAGATCAGCTCATCGGGTTGCTGCCATCGGAAACGTCCCTTCAGCGCCGGTTCAAAACGTATGTATTGGGTCGAATCCCAGTTCCCGGTGAGCGAATCAGGCACCATTTTCCGGTCGAACTGAAATGAAAAGTTCTGTAGCTGCCGGACTTCCCCATCTGCATTCGTTCGCTGCAGTTGAACCACATCCGGATTACAAGCTGTCAGTATTCCTATCAGAGCGACAAGAAAGAAAGGGGCTGATGATACGCGCATAACGTTCGATTGAGGAAATATGCTGTTAAAATACAAAAAGAGCGGTATACCTGTCGGTTCCATAAAAAGTGAACTGTTAAATTTGTTTAGCCGACGGAGTTTCCGAAGCGCTTAGAGTACTATTACATTCAGCAAGCCCAGATCAGCCATGCACGCAAATCCTGGTTATATACAACGATGGTTTTTTACCCTGCTGATAGCGATAGTGCTGCTATGGGGATTGTTTCTCATAGCCTCCCTGCTGTTTCCAATGCCTGAATTAAAACCCTATTCAAAAGTTATTCATGATAAGAACGGGCAGTTACTGTATGCCTTTCTAACCCCTGATGATAAATGGAGACTGGAAACCCGCGAAGATGAAATATCTCCCCTGCTGAAAAAAACTCTGCTGGCTAAAGAAGATAAATACTTCTATCAACATCCTGGTATCAATCCGCTGGCGATTGCCCGCGCCGCGTTTCGGAATGTCATACGGCTCAAACGAACTTCCGGCGCATCGACCATAACCATGCAGGTGGCGCGGATGCTGGAACCCCGCCCCCGGACCTATATGGGGAAACTAACGGAGATGTTTCGTGCGATACAGCTTGAACTGCGCTATGATAAAGAAACGATCCTGCAACTTTACCTGAGTATGGTGCCCTATGGCGGTAATATCGAAGGGGTGAAAGCCGCGTCACTGCTCTATTTCAATAAAAATCCCGATCACCTTTCCCTTGCTGAAATCACCGCGCTGTCAATAATTCCGAACAGACCATCATCGCTGGTAATTGGAAAACATAATGACAGGATATTGGCGGAACGTAACCGCTGGCTGAAAAAATTTGAAGCCGAAAAAGTATTTACCCGGAAGGAGATCACCGATGCCCTGGAGGAACCGCTGACTGCCGAACGCCGGCAGTTTCCCCGCCGGATACCACATCTTGCCCGCAAGCTGAACGCCTTAGCGGATAATGAATTTCACACCACTATAGACGCGCATATGCAGGACCGTGTGGAAACCCTGGTAAAAGAATATATGCGGTCCATGAAACTGCGAAAAATTCATAATGCCGCGGTGGTGATCATTCATAATCCCACCCGCGAAATACTGACCTATGTTGGATCAGCGGATTTTTATGACAGTACCGATGGGGGGCAGGTTAATGGTGCCGCGGCCATTCGCCAGCCCGGCAGCACCTTGAAGCCCCTGCTGTACGGATTGTGCATTGATGAAGGATTGGTTACCCCTGCATCGGTAATTCATGATGTTCCGGTCAACTTCATGGGCTATCGGCCGGAAAATTATGATCGTCGGTTAAGGGGAAACGTTAGTCTTTCTTATGCGCTCGAACATTCACTGAATATTCCTGCTGTAAAAAGCCTTCAGCTACTGGGCGTTGAAACAATGATCGAAACGCTCACCCGTGCGGATTTCCGACAGATCAGCAAAGACCGCCGCAAGCTGGGCCTGTCGATGGTGCTGGGCGGCTGTGGTTCTACCCTTGAAGAACTGACCGGACTGTACAGCGCTATGGCGACATCCGGAATTTATTCGAAACCGGTAGTTTTGAAAGGCCAGGCCAGCAGCGTGTCAAAACCTCTACTCTCGGAAGCGTCATCCTGGATGATCACGGATATTCTTTCCCGGATCCACCGGCCCGATTTTCCATTAAACTGGCAGAGTACCGAACGGATGCCTAAAATTGCCTGGAAAACCGGAACATCCTATGGCCGCCGCGATGCCTGGAGCATTGGATATAATAAAGAATATACTGTTGGTGTGTGGACGGGCAACTTTTCCGGAACAGGTGTAACGGACCTCAACGGCACTTCTATAGCCACACCGCTGTTGTTCAGGATCTTCAATATGATCGATTACGACAGCGACCGCGAATGGTTCAGCCGGCCGGATGATTGCGCCACCCGGGTCGTTTGTGCCGAAACGGGATTATTGCCATCCGCCCAATGCACCAATTTCACCGGTGACGAATATATACCGTTAATTTCCTCTACCCGAACCTGCGATCACCTTCAGGAAGTATTGCTGTCGCCGGATGGAAGGATCAGCTATTGCATGACCTGTAAGCCCGAAACCGGTTATAGAAAAAAGTATTTTAAAAAGACAGATCCGGAAATGCAGGCATTTTATGAAGACCAGCGGATGCGTTATGAAAAAATTCCGGAACACAACCCTTCCTGTGAACGGATATTTCGGTCAGGTGTGCCCGTTATACAGCATCCGGTATCGGGCAACCGGTATTATCTTAGCAGCTCAAACCCTGAACCCTTACTGCTGAAAGCTGCAGTGGAGGCTGATGTAGGGCGGGTCTACTGGTATATCAACAATCGTTTTTACCAGTCGGCATCGCCATCCACCGGTATTTTTTTCATACCCGAAGCCGGCAGTGTAAAAATATCCTGCACCGATGATAAGGGCAGGAACCGGGATATCATTATTGATGTACAGTATGCCGATCTCTGATCAGTTGGCTTTACGCACATCGCCACTGCCACGAATGTCGCTCGTTACACTTGCCTCGCCTTTATAGCGCACATTGCCGCTGCCACGAACTTCCACATTCAGTTTCATGCTGGCATATACATTCGCGTTACCGCTGCCGCTGATGCGGATTTCCGTATTCTCCGAGCGAAGGTCAAAAGCGTCAATATCGCCACTGCCGCGGATGGAAGCAGTGAAGTCGCGCGTATCACCGGAAAGATCAATATCTCCACTACCGGAGAGTTCTGTGCTGACCTTTGGCGCGTCCAGATCAACATCAATATCACCACTACCGGCAACCGACAATTCTATGGACGACGCGTTGCGAAGTTTATCCCGGCTGTTGATATCACCCGATCCCCGGAGTGACACACTGCGGTAATCGGGCGCGGTGATGTACACGTTCACATCACGCCGGGTATTCAGGTTGTATCCATCGCGGGTGCGAATGTGGAGCGTATTGCCTTCCACATAGGTTTCAATATATTCCAGGATATTTTCTTCCCCTTCAAGACGAAGCGAATGATCAGCGCCTGTACTCAGGTATACATCGAAGAAACCCGCGCTGTTTACGCCATTAAAAGAAGAAACAGACCGGTCGGTTGAAATAACATTTCCATTTCCCCGGACGCGTTCGCCACCCACGAAATTACAGGAGGCTGCTGTGATGACCACAGCCAGCAGCAGGTAAGAATATCTCATAGCAGTAAAATTTATATGAAAATAATACAATTTTTTGCCTCCTCCGTGCTGTTTACCACAGGAATGCGGCAATTCTATGAGCAGCAGTCGACAGAATAATCCTGCCAAAAGCCAGAAAGCTGTTTATCAACCACAACGCTATCACTTTCTACCAAAAAAAATTCAGTATAAGTATTAGGAAATACCCAAATAATTCATTTGCTTTGTATTTCAAAGTGCTTTTAATGAACGAATCAACTTCAAACGTCGAAGCCCTCAGTGAAATCAAACGAATGATGGAGCGAAGCAGCCGCTTTATCAGTTTAAGTGGCTGGAGTGGAATAGCTGCCGGCATTTGCGCCCTGGCGGGAGCTGTGATTGCCCGGTATTTATTAAATGATGCGGATTCGTTCGGGGAACTGAAGACGAACCTGATGCTGCTGGCAGCGCTGGTATTTTTGGCCTCCTTTACGCTGGCCATGTTTTTCACCTATACACAGTCAAAAAAGGATGGTGTACCCATTTGGGGATCAACCGCACGCCGGCTGATCTGGAACACCTTATTGCCTATGCTGGCAGGAGCTGTAGTGATTTTCCGGCTGATCAACCTGGAGCTTTTTGAGCTGCTGGTGCCGGCGGCCCTGGTTTTTTATGGACTGGCATTGATCAACGGCAGTAAATATACCATGGGTGAAGTGCGTTTCCTGGGTTATGCTGAGCTGCTTACGGGGCTGATCAGTTTATGGTTCCCGGCATATGCCCTGATTTTCTGGGGCATTGGTTTTGGCATCTATCATATCATCTATGGTATTGCCATGTGGTGGAAAATTGACCGGAATTAACCCATTACATTTGCCCGCAAAACGGACCGGTACAAAGTAGCAATTCATGAGCAACCCGATAGATCAGTTAAATAAAGTATTCGACAGTCGTATCCGCCTGGGCATTATGAGCGCGCTAATGGTGAATGAAAAAGTTACCTTCAATGAGCTCAAAGAGCTTATCGGCGTTACCGATGGAAACCTGGCCAGTCACCTGAAAAACCTGGAGGAAAACGCTTATATCCGTGTGGAAAAAGGATTTATCGGACGTAAAACCAATACCACCTATTCTATCACCAAAGCAGGCGGCAAAGCCTTCCGAATTCATCTCGATGCCCTGGAGAAAATGATTCGCTCAACCCGTTAAATTTTTTTCATTTTTTACTTTGAAATTCAAAGCACTTTTAATAAGCATTATCAATCTGAAAATTCTGACAACAACTCTCTAAAAACAGCGCAATGCAAACGACATCTCCTTCCAACACGCCCCTGCCCACCAACCGGTCGAACCGGATTTTATGGAAAGCCGCCATCACCGGGGCACTCATCCTGGCACTGATGATTCCCACCATTTTTATCAGTGAACTGGTATCTGAACGAAAACAACGACAACTGGAGGTAGCCCGTGAGGTGAGCTCGAAATGGGCCGAAGCGCAAACCCTCTCCGGACCCTTTATCTACCTCCCCTACCTGGTTACACAGCAGGTTAAAAATCAGCCCGACTTCACAGAAGAAAAATACCTGATCCTTCTTCCGGAAAGCCTTGACGTGCAGGGTACGGCGGACCATGAAATTCGCAAACGTTCCATCTATTCAGTGCCACTCTACAGAACGCAATTGAAAACGACCGGAAGCTATACAATCACTCTGCCCAAAGATATCGACCCCGATGCGGTTAAATGGAATGACGCCATGATCTGCTATGGATTGACGGATGTAAAAGGAATAGAAAAGCAGCTTACAATTTTATTGAATGATACCGCCATCGATCTCTCTCCAGGTTTGCCGATCAGGGGATTCGTAGAGCATGGTTTGTCGGCAGGCATTCCCCGCGAACTGATTCGTTCGGGCGGGGAAATCCGGTTTTCGATCGACCTAGCCCTGAAGGGCAGCGAAAAAATTCATTTTCTACCCCTTGCCGGCAACAGCCGCTTTACGCTTCAGTCAGACTGGCCCTCACCTTCCTTCGATGGCAACAGGTTGCCCGAAACGCGGGAGCTTAGCGGCCAGGGATTCAGCGCGGCCTGGTCTTTCAATAAAGCGAATATTCCGTTCGGAACAGTATTGAAAGACCCTGCTTTCGATGTCATGAGCATGGCGTTCGGGGTTACCATGAACGAGACGGCCGACGGGTACGCGAAAACCGAACGTTGTATCAAGTATGCCATTCTGTTTATCGGCCTGACCTTCACCCTTTTTTTTATACTGGAACTCTTTCAGCGTAACCCGCTTCATCCCGTGCAGTATATTCTGGTGGGCATGGCGCTGGTCATATTTTATTCCTTACTCTTATCTATAACCGAATTTCTGCAGTTTGATCTTGCCTATGCGATTGCTTCCCTGGCCACCATCCTGCTGATTTCGATCTATGCTTACAGCCACTTTAAAAACCTGCGCACGGGGCTGCTGTTTGCGGCGATGCTGTCGATGCTGTATGGGTTCACCTATGTGCTGGTACAGCTTGAAGATACCGCGCTGCTGGTAGGAAGTATCGGTCTGTTTGTCATCCTGGCGGTGATCATGTACGTCAGTCGTAAGATCAACTGGTATGGCCAGGAACCCTGATACGGACCGGAGCTCTGCTCAGGATCCGGGCACGCGAGCGAATATGCCTGGAACCTGAGCAGACAGCATCCTGGTCTGCGGACTCTTATAGCAGCCTATAGGCGGGGCGAAGTGCCATCTTAACAATTCACCGCATTTCTTACCTTCGCAGCACCATGACGGAAAAGATCTTAATCCTCGACTTCGGCAGCCAGTATACACAATTGATTGCCAGGGCTGTACGCGAAGCAAATGTATATTGCGAAATTCAGCCTTTCAATAAAGAAATCCGGCCCGATGCATCGATAAAAGGCATCATTCTCTCCGGCAGTCCCTTTTCAGTGAATGATGAAAATGCCCCCTATGTGGATGTGTCGTCGATCAACAGTAAACTGCCGGTTTTAGGGGTATGCTATGGCGCCCAACTGGTGGCCAAACAATATGGCGGCCGGGTAGACAAAAGTAATAAACGGGAGTATGGACGAGCCCTGCTTAAAAAACAATCCGCTGACCAGCTCTTTAATGATATCATGGATCTTTCGCAGGTGTGGATGAGCCACAGTGATTCTGTACTTGATCTACCCGAAGGTTTTGAAATTCTGGGAACCACAGAAAGCATTCCATACGCGGCATTCAAAAAAAATGATACGCCGCATCCGCTCTATTGCGTACAGTTTCATCCGGAAGTTTACCATTCCATCGAAGGCAAGAAAGTGCTGAAGAATTTTTTGATAAATATTTGTCAATGTTCACAGGACTGGACTCCCGCGCATTTCATCACCGATACCGTTCAGGCTCTCCGCGACCAGATCGGCGACCGTAAGGTGATCATGGCGCTTAGCGGTGGTGTGGATTCCACAGTAGCCGCAACGCTGATCCACAGGGCTATCGGTGAAAACCTGCAGGGGATCTTTGTAGATAATGGTGTTTTGCGTAAGGACGAATTCAGCCAGGTGCTGAATACCTATAATACAATAGGGTTGAATGTTACGGGTATTGATGCCCGTGAGAAGTTTTATTCAGCCTTAGCCGGCATTTCAGACCCCGAGCTGAAGCGCAAGGCTATCGGCAGATTGTTTATTGAGGTGTTTGCAGAAAATGCCCGCAAGTTCAGCGACGCGAAAATGCTGGGCCAGGGTACCATATACCCCGATGTGATCGAAAGCGTATCCGTACATGGCCCTTCGGTTACCATTAAATCGCACCACAATGTCGGCGGCCTGCCTGAAATCATGGACCTTGAACTGGTAGAGCCCCTCCGGTATCTTTTTAAAGATGAAGTGCGCCGGGTTGGCCGGGAGCTGGAAATACCCGAAGACCTGTTGCAACGCCATCCATTCCCCGGTCCGGGCCTGGCTATCCGCATCCTGGGTGAAGTTACCCCTGAAAAAGTCGATTTGCTGCAACAGGCCGATGACCGCTATGTTAAAGGATTGAAAGAATACGGATTATATGACCAGGTTTGGCAGGCAGGAGCTATCTTACTACCCGTAAAAAGTGTAGGCGTTATGGGCGATGAACGTACCTATGAATTTACCGTAGCCCTCCGTGCGGTAACTTCTGTGGATGGTATGACTGCCGACTGGGCACATTTGCCCTATGAGTTCCTGGCCCATATTTCCAACGATATTATCAATAATGTGAAAGGTATCAACAGGGTGGTGTATGATATCAGCAGCAAACCGCCTGCAACGATAGAATGGGAATAAACGTCTTGGGTATCGCGGTATAACTTATGGCTATGATAAAAAGAATCTTTCCGGTATTTTTTTTCTTGCTGTGTTGCAGTACACTGTGGGCACAGGATACGGATCAGCAGGCTGTAAATTCTACCGATACGGTGCCGAAAGCCCTGTTGGTTCCCACACCAACCGACAGTTCAGACAACCGGCTGGCTATCGCGCTCTTCTCGCCACTCTATCTCGATTCAGCCTTTGATGCCACCAATACTTACCGGTATGGAGATGAGTTTCCACGCTTCATCAACCCGGGACTGGAATTTTATGAAGGCGCCATGCTGGCCATCGATTCCTTACAGAAAGACGGACTTACCTTTGACCTGCACATTTACGACACCCGTTCGAAAGGGCAGGCGGTGCGCCAGGTGCTTAAGGAACCCGAGTTTTCAAAAATCGACCTGGTACTGGGTCATGTAAACAATTCCGAAGCGCGCCTGCTGGCTAATGCCGCAGCCCAGCATTCCATACCCTTTATCAATGTCAACTTTCCCAATGATGCGGGTGTTAAGAATAACCCCAACTATGTAATCCTGAATTCCACCCTCATCACCCATGTTAAGGCCATGTATGCTTACCTGCAGAAAAATCATGCGCTTGATCCGATCACGGTGTATACCCGCAAGGGGCCTCAGGAAGACATGTTCAAAAAATATTTTAACGATATTTCCGCTTCTACGCGCTCGGTGCCCCTCAAACTGAACTTCGTTTCGCTGACTGATCAGGTTAGCGCGCAGCAGCTGGTTAAACACCTCAATGCCGACAAACGAAATATCAGTATCGGAGCCAGTCTGGATATCAATTTCGCGCAAAAACTGGCCGCGCAATTTGCCCTCGTGAATGAAAATTATCCGGTCGCCTTATTCGGGATGCCCACCTGGGATGTGATCGATTTCAGCGGGCCGGAATATAAAAACCTGGAGATTTTTATCAGTACCCCATTTTATATCAATCCCGAGGATCCGCTTTTTCTGCAAACCGAAAATGCGTTCAAAGCAAAATATTTTTCAAGACCTACCGATATGGTGTTCCGGGGTTTCGAAACAGTGTATCATTTTACCAGCCTGCTGAAGAAACACGGCAGCAATATTTCTTCCAGCCTGGGCGATGCCAGTTCAAAGATCCTTACAGCACTGAACATACAACCCCACCTTAACCCGAACACGCTGGTCATTGATTATTACGAGAATAAGCAGATTTATTTTATCCGGAAAGTAGACGGGGAGATCGTTGGAGCCGACTGAATTCAGCACAGCTAACGCGCAGGCATAACCGCGCATAAGCCGGCAACCATCAACTGTTCTCCAGAGGCAGAATTCTAATCTATGCAAGTAACAAAGAGCCCGGGGTATTTGGTGATAAGGGATTGGATGGCCGCTCGCGGAGACAGCCCCTTTGCCTTCCAGGCAGAAACCTGGCAGCATATCCATGATAATCAATCGGGCCTGGTAAATGCCCCGACGGGTTGCGGAAAAACCTTCTCGGTGTTTTTGGGCGCTATTATCCGTTTCATTAATGACCATCCCACCAATTATACTACAAAGGCCTCCAACGGCCTTCAGTTGTTATGGGTTACTCCGCTGCGCGCGCTAGCGGCGGATATCGGCCGCGCCATGGAAGCGGTGATCGCTGACCTGGGCATGCGCTGGCGGGTGGGTATACGAAATGGCGATACATCGATAAGCGACCGGCAGAAACAAAAAAGAAATGCCCCCGAAATTCTGATCATCACCCCGGAAAGTCTTCACCTACTGCTTGCACAGAAAGGCTACCCCGATTTTTTCAGGCACCTTAAAATAGTTGCCGTTGATGAATGGCACGAACTACTTGGAAGCAAGCGGGGTGTACAGGTCGAACT
>JAEYRC010000007.1 GCA_023409675.1 Bacteroidota bacterium | reverse complement strand
AAATTCGTCTTGATGTTGTGCATCTGTTTTAGGTAGTTTAGTCACTTACTAAGACAATCGCACAACATCTTTTTATTCAAACTATTAGCACTTTATTTATTAACATTTCTTAATAGCACAACACGTTAAACATTACCTTTCGGATTCCCAATATCCTACCTCCCATCGATTGAAATATTTGATATCAAATCCGGAATTGGATCAGGGATTTTTACCAACATTAAATTTAACAAAAGATATTTTGTTTTTGGAGGTACGGTGGGATTAAGAACATTGATTTTATGAATTTGCAACAAAAAATATCATAGAATCTGGGTGGAAGTCTGACTAAGTTTATATCTTCAAAAATAAGAACTCCGACTAAAATTCCGCTTGAGTAATTCCAGAGTTATACCAAGGATATACCAAGGAGGGGTATAAGAATATCCCTCCTTGGAAATTAGCGTATAACATTTATGCGCAACGAACTACATTTGACCAGAGTGAAAGTGTTTCTGGTATATTTTTAGGTATCAGGCTAATGTCAAATTTTCGCGTTTGTCCATCAGTACAATTGAGTTCAAATAAGAATTCAGTAAAAGCAGTCACGGTACCATAAACAATTTTGCCATCCTGTTGATCAAAGATGCCTACTTGAATACGTCCCTCCTGATATTCTCTTGCATTTCTTAACTGATTGAGTTTAGATTGATTTGTTTTCATAGGTATAAGGATTTAGCACAGGATAAAAAGTATTTTTTAAAAATAAAAGCATTTAAAACACTTTTTTTAAAAAAATAAATAAAAACTCTTATTATGAATTTATTGTTGAAATCTATACAATAATAATTCATAACTAAAATCAATATGCGACTCCTATTCTTTTGCAACCAAAACTTCCTTAGTTAAGATTAGAAAATCTTAAATCTCATATAATTTAAAACGTTTTATACCTTTCTTTTCAAAAAAAACAATGAAAAGACCTTCGCCCCAGGTAATGCTTATTCCAGGTTTTGAGCAATTTATCAGAGATTGTAAATCAAAAAAAAGATTATCCATATCCGGAAATCCTTTATCGAACGGAACGATTAAAAACTATGGATATACTTTAGCCTTATTAGTAGAATTTGAAAGAGGCTATAAACCATTGCGCATATTAATATTGAATAAAGCATCCGTTCGTAAATTAAATAGTGAAAAGAACTATTGGAAAAATTTTTTCACACGCTTTAATGCCTTTCTTTATAACGAAAAGGGATATTATGATGCGTATATTTCTATGGTTTATAAGATTATTAAGATTTTTTTTAATTATTTGCAAAAAGATAAAGGATTCAGTATTGGGAACTACCATAAGTTATTTAAAATACCCGTTACCCTGCGGACTCCCACTACCCTTCTTCCCGATCAATTGAAGTATTTGATATCAGATTCGGAATTTGAGCAGAGATTGTCTCCAACATTAAAAAGGACAAAAGATATTTTTGTTTTTGGTTGTACGGTGGGATTGAGAATTAGTGATCTTATGAATTTGCAGCGAAAAAATATCATAGAATCCGGCGAGGAAGTATGGCTAAGTATATATACCCAAAAAACCGGAACTCCCATTAAAATTCCACTTCCAAAATATACCCGCGAAATTTTGAAGCGACTTCAAAAGGGTAATCGGAAATATCTGATCCCCAGAATTAGCCTTGTCAATTTAAACAAACATATTAAACAACTGATTTACGAAGCCGGCTGGAGGTATACAGTACCTAAGTTTTTTGTTAAACAGGGCAGGCTTAAAGAATTAAAAAATAAAGAGGGTAAATCCTGTCAATTTTATGAACATATTTCATCTCATACAATGAGAAGAACTGCAATCACTACCCTACTGATCATGGGTGTACCCGAGATCATGGTTCGGAAAATTTCAGGTCATGCACCCGGAAGTACAGAGTTTTATAAATATGTAATGATCGCTGATCAGTATTTAGGCAAATCAATATTGTCGGCATATGACAAATTATTAGATGAGTCGAACGTTATTGAAAGGAAGGAATTAGTTACATATTCAGTCTGATAAATTTCATTTTTGGTCTATTTTTGGTACTTTTAAACTTTCCCGTCAGACTTGAAAAACAAACGCATTAGGCTTATCCGCGGATAAGTTCATTATCCGTTTGGTATGCTGATGCCGGGGCGTAGTGGCTCTTTGATACAGGGCGAATGGACTGAAGGTGGAAATGGTCTGTTGGCTCATTTAACTGTTGATGACCGCAGCGGCAATCAGCCTGTAGAATATGTCGCTACCGAAAGTATTGAATTCCTGCCCGGCTTTGAAAGTGGAGTGGGCGATGCCTTTGTAGCCTATATCGATCCGGAAGCTGCACATGGAAGTGGTGGTGAAGGCAGTGGGTTGTAACGGTATGGATTTAATGGGAAGGAGAATGATAATGAGATCAAGGGAGAGGGGAATCAGCAGGATTATGGGATGCGGATTTATGATGGACGGTTGGGGCGGTTTTTGAGTGTTGATCCAATTTCAAAAAGCTATCCTATGTTAACACCATTTCAGTTTGGAAGTAACAATCCAATTCAAAACATTGATTTAGATGGACTAGAAGGTGTGCCTTATCAATATACCGATCCTAAGCAAATGTTGTTTGAGGCTGGAGGTGATATAAGCAAATCAATAGGAAGCGGAATCGATATGATTACTTCTAAGATTGAATTTGGCTATACCTGGATTAAAAATATATTTTCCGATGAAACTCATACAGTTAGTTTGGAAAATACAAATAAATTTTCAGCAGGAGTTTCATTTAATACAGTAGATTTTATGACTTATGTAAAACGGAATAATATATCAACAGGTGCGCCATCCTTATTAGATGTCAAACTTGAACGTACTCAAAGCTTAGCACTCGTGACTCAACAACAATTAGGTCCTCTTTCAATTGAAAACGTTTTCACACTAAATTCTGATGGTACAACCAAAAAAGATCGAAGCATTACTTATTCCAATAAAAGTTATGGAATTCCTACTGAATTTGAGATAGGTGATTCGAAAACTAAAAATGAAACAACGCACTTCGTCGATTTTACTGTGAAGCCTACAAATAATATAAAATTACCTTTTACTTTGCGGCATACACAATCGACTACCGGTTCCACCACTGTTGAGTTTGAAGCTGGTGGTGAATTAAAAATTGGAAATAAGTCTGGTATAAAGCTTTTTAGCAATATATCTGGTAGTATTTCATTTTAAAATTATATATGTTGAAAAGAATAATTATCTTTTATTTAGTTCCCTTGCTTATAATTTCATGTAATTCTTCTAAAAAAAACTATCTATTTAAAGATTCCACTAAAAAATATTATGTTGAAATAAACGAATCTGAAAGAAATGGATCTATAGACACACTATTAACATTTTACGACTTTAAAGACATATCAAAGGTAAAAGAACTGGGCTTTTATAAAAATGGTTTCAGAAACGATTTATGGAGTTATAATCTCCAATTTGGAATTGAAACAATAAAGTGGTCCTATTATAAGGACGAAAATTTAAATTTTGAAACGAACCTTTTTGCGAAGGCAGACTCCGTAAAGTATAGCGAATTATCAACTAAGTTTTTATTTAGGACAGAATTAGGAGAGATTATATTAAACATAACTATAAATGGGCCATTAAAGGATTCTGTTCCATTGGAAAACTATAAAAAAATAACAACTCGTGAACTAGAAAATCTAGGTGCAAATATTTTATTATTTGAAAGCAACAAATTAGATAGTTCTATAAATGATATATATGTCAATAATTTGGAAATTGAAATGCCCTCAACTAACGATCACATTCACATTAAAAGCATTTTTGGATTTATAGAAAAGGATACATTTGTAGAATTTTCTGTGAGTACTTCTAATATTGATAATTATTTAGCTAACATTTTATTTGATGCCGTTTTGACCAGCTTTTATTTGGACGGGAACATGTTATATAATCCTTTTGATTTTGAATTATAGAACTTGTCTATTTCCACTGAAGTATATAATATTCTTCTTGTGCAGAGCTGAAATTAAATCCCATGTTGAAATTATAAATTATCGATAGGTATGAGAAAGGTGAACTTTTTGATTTATATCTTTCATGATAAAAGTTCTGGTAATATTAAATATAAACGAATAACCGCAATTTCTGCATAAAAACGGGGAAGCCTTAAGGATGAGCTGCTTGATGGATAATGAAAATACCAATTTTGTTATTTTTCCAACAAATAAACTTTACTTCTAATTGTCGGATTAAATGAAGGAAAATATTCTATATATCCAAACTCCACCAAATCTCTTATACATTTATGATAGGTCGCCAAACCACTGATCTTAGCTACTGCCATTACAGATGCCCTTGTAATATATATAGGATTTTGAAACTGATTAAGCATATACAAATTGTAAAGCGCCATATACAAACTAATATGAGTTGGCCCAATTCGATGATCCTCCCGAATAGCTGAAAAAAAACTTGTCAACTCCTTCACTTCTTCCATAGCATCCTCCTTAATCAGCATTAATATTCATTAGGTTTTCAATATCCTCATATCGGTAATAATGAATTCCGCCCACCTTACTGGAACGCAGCTTCCCGGAGATCCTTAATCGTTGAATCGTATTAGCCGAAATATTGAGTAGTTTTTTTACCTCTGCATTTCTTAGCCAGGGTTTGATCAATTTAGAATCTGAAGGTTCGAGCAATTGTCTGAGGTCTTTCAACAGCAGTAATCTGAATTGCTGCAGATCTTCTTTTGTAATAAAGTCAGGTGTCATAGGTCACGGATTTCAATTACAATTCTTATGGTAAGTAAGCCGGAATAGTTTTCCATATTCCGGCTTACAGAATCAGATCAGACTTTAAGTCCCTTTTTATGGGAGGTCTTTTTTTTTATACCATCCATGTCATCACCTGCTTTCTGCTTTACCTGCTTGGTATTATCCTGTTTGAGATCTTCTTTTTGTTCCATCTTGGCCTCCTTCCCTTTCGTTTGCTTAACCGAGTGATACTGACTAAGATCTTCTTTATGCATGCGCTTAAACTGAGCATCATAAAGGTTTACCGTTTTGAACTGAGGATTGGCTTCCATGAACATTTTGGAAACATTTCCATCTTTCTCAATAGACACAGACTGGATATTTCCTTTCTGAAGTGAATGCAGTAAAGCCTTTTCCTGCTCAGGATCTTTTAATTCCGAAACGGCAAATTTGGATACAGCGGCTTTTAAATCATAGCCATAATTTTCATGAAACTGTTTCACTTCATGATTATTATGCTTGTCTTTATTAGCAAAGTCCAATTGTATCCAGGCTTTATACGCCTGCCCCTCCTTCGTATTTAATTCCTTATGTACCGACCTGCCTTCTAACAGATTGTACGCCTCCTTTGCCGTTACCCCTTTGCCCTTTGTTAAATAAAAGGTCTGATCCATTTTCTCCCCATTGTTTCGTTGCAGGGAGGCATTATAACTGTTGAAAAAATACATATCCGAATTATCGGATTTTCGAAAATGCAGGTTCGCCTCGAAAGGCTTTTTATTTACCTCCATTTTGTGGTTAAGGGTAAATTCCGACTTGCCTTGTTTCAGATTCGCTTCCAGGGATTCATTCAATCCCTCCCCAAAACCCATGTATTTGATATTGTCTTTCAAATACTGAAAATTTTCTTCCTTCATAAAATTGATTTTTGTGTTTATAATTTGTTGTTGTTCCCAGAAACTTATTAATTCGTCCGTGAATGCATTTCCATCCGGATCATATAAACCATTTCGATCAGGATTTACACCCTCGATATTTCGAATAGAATCCATTTTAATAACCTGCCGGTACACATCCGAAATTGTTTCAAAATGCAGGATATTAAAATGATCCTGATCACTATAATTAGATGCTGACATTGAAAGCGCGGCTTCTTTGTCTTGGAAAAAGAATACATCTCCTGCTTCCAGATAAAATATTGACCGGTTATAAGCCATCCAGTTCTTTTCCTGGGTGATGGCCTGAGCAATCTTATCCAATACTTCTTCACTGATCATGTGCTCCTTATCCATAATTTTTTATTCTACATTTCAAAGACTTATTGCCCGGAATACATGCCTGTTTTTTACTTTTAATGTCAGGTGCCGGCCACCATTTTGCTCCATGATTTCTATCTCCATGTACTTCCCATCTGGGATAGTAAACTTTGGAACGGCGATAACAAGAGATTTTGAACCATTTCCGGCCACCATGTTCGCATTTCCCAAAATGAATATTGGCTTTATTTCTATTTCCTGCGTGGCGGTCCGTTTTGGCTGCTTTTTATCGCGGATATAAAATCGTAACTGATGGATATCATAAATAATATTGGAGTGATTCTCAATATTCAGGCGATAAAACAGAGTGTTCTCTTTTATATATAATCCGGCTAGTTGTAGATTCATTTTGTTAGAAGCATTATTCACAGAACCTATATTAGATTTCAATAAAGCAGCCAATGACGAATAAAATCTCAGGTCATGCTCGTTAAACTCACCAGGCTCCTGAATATCAGGCCTATCATTTTTTGATAAGCTGATTTCTTTTTTGAAATTGTGTTCAACATGTACATTCAGGTAAGATGGCTTGTCAGTATAAGCCACCAGAAAGGAGTAAAGCTTACCATCAGTAGTAATAACACTAAGATTCGTTTCCGCAAACATTTTTTCACCGGCCTTTATTCGCAGAATATTTTCCACGCCTTCCGCTTTCTCCACCATGATATCCTGACTGCCCCGGTCAATAGATGATATGGACGTTGGAAAAACCAGGTTTGTGGTTTTATTATCCGTTATGAGCAGATTGTAGGGTATTATATAGGAATCTTTCGCAAAGGGCATGGAGTTTTGCCCTACTACGCTTATCGACAAGCTTCCCAGGATCACTATTACTATTACACGAAACCAGTTCATAAAATCTATTTTAATTATTATTGATGCATTAATATTCTTGCGCATTGTCATCCCTCAACAGGATCTGATATCCGGCTTTAACTGTCACTTTTACCAACTTAATTTTCTTAGACAGCAATCCCTTTGCTGCCTGAATGCCGGCACTTGCCGCCTGTACTTTTAACGATGGATCAAGGGACATCATTTGTATTTGCTGCAGACTCTGGTCGGCAGATTGCTTGGCGGCATCTCTGGAAAGGGATCCGGGAATATATACACCCGCCAAACCATCCATATCATAAACGGATAGAGATACGGGTAGTAAATTGTTTCCATATCGGACTCCTGCAATATCTATTAAGAGTCGTTCATCCCGAAGTGAAGTTGTTCCAAAAACAAAACTTCCCTGCTTAATAAGATTTCCATTAATGAAAACATCGGTCAATAGTCGAAGTTTAATAGTAGACCCGGTCGTTACGGTTTGTGTTTGATGGATTACGGCAGAAATGCCATTAAGCTCCTGCGATGCATCATTCACTTTACTTGTACCATAAAATCTATTTTCCGGAGATTGGTGAAAAGCTTCTTCTATTGTATTCTCCTTTCCCAAATACGTTATAGGTATTTCCTTTTCCGAAAAATTGACCGAAAATACCTGGCGTTTCTGATCAATAGATTTTTGTATGACCCTGTCTTTAACTCTTTCCGGATGTTGTATATCCAGAATTTTATCCAGCATGGTGCCAAGCTGTTTCATTTCAGGATCCTCATGATCTGGTTCATTCATCACCTGCATCATATTTTCAAGCCTGGAAACATCGGTTGAAAATTCACTGTTATCAAGTTGCAAATTTGAATACTGCCTCGAGAGATTATTGTTTGATTTTACCGAAGGAGATTGGATAGCCGTATTTATGGCATCCAATCGCTCATAAATTTGCGCTTCATGATCCGATATAGCACCCTTTGGGTAATAGGGCGAAGTATTTAGGTTACTGATACCTGAAGGTTCAACTGCATTGCCTCCTATGGTTTCAGCAATCTTCAATTTATCGAGCCCTTTCTTATAGTAAGGATCATTTTGCATTTCCAGCCTGAGTTTAATAGAGTCTTCCTGTGCTTTATTATAAAAACTCAGCTTATCATCCCGTATTCCATCTTCAAGATGTGGTGCCGGGAGTTGCAGATTTAATCCCATCTGTTTATCAGGCTGAACTCCTGTCGAATCACCTTTGCCACCGCCCATGGCCCAAAACGCAAGGGTTATAAAGGGTAAGGTGAGTAAGGGCAAAATCATCATGAATTTCCTTTTCCTCAAAAACTTTACTGAATGACTGTTTTGCATAATCCTTATTTTGACTGTGAATAATATAGTTCTTCCATAACCTGAATACTGTCCATCAGGCCAGGCCTTACCTGTATGATACTATCATAGATATGTATACCTTTTGTAGATCTACTCAAACTATCCATATACGTTTTAAATCGGCTAATACGGATCATATCCATCTCACTTACCAATGGATCTTTCGATTGCGATTTTTCAGGATAATATTTTGGCATGATTACCTGATCGGGTTTAAGGGAATCTGCTGACATTTCTGAGTTTCGAAATGCACCAACAAATGCATAAAGACTAAAGCCGCCAAAGATTAAACAAAAGAGGAACAGGAATAATCTTTGAGTTCGAAGATTCAGCTTCTTTGTCCTTTCATTCATGAAATTGGAAAACCTGCTTTGTGCCGATAGCAGTAATCCTGCAATGGCTTTTGCTACCCTATCCTGAACCGATGGTTCAACCGGATTTTTCACTCTATATCTTTTCCTAAAAAATAACATACTAACGGGTTTCAGTTTTGATGTCGGTGTTTTCCAATATGGCCCACTTTTCAATCAAAAAACCATGTGGATTATTATCTGATCTGGAAACATTCCTCAAATACCCTTCCGTGATCAACTTTCGGCTGACCGTTGTAGTTGGTCGGATGATTCGCTGACGTCCATAACACCGGAAGTAAAAAGGATATTGGTTGATATCAATAAAGACGCTGTCTACAAAAATCTCCTGGCTGATATTGCCCGCCATGATGTTGGCATAATAGCTGTTTTCCTTAAGGTTATCGTATTGTTTTTTGGCTGAACCATCGGCCAGGTAAAGCGCTTTGGTAATGTTGGATTGAATAACTTTTTCATCAGGATCAAGGGTAAAAAAATGATGATGAAACGTGTGTACATGATCCCTGATCTCTACAGGAATATTATCCTTTCGGTTTGAGGCGTATGCTTCCAGCACCTTACCATTTGCCAGAATGTATATTTTTTCTTGCGAGGCAGCTGCTATTGTATGACTGTTATACATTACAAAAGCGGACAAGAAAGTACAGGTTATAACGACTATTATGCTAAACTGCCGGACTTGCTTAAATGCGCGGTCTATATTTTTTGTTTTACTGAACATCAGTCACCATTTTCAAACATCACAAAATCAGTTTCCTTAATCTCCGGAAAGTTTATTTTTCTGATAGCTGCTGTTTGAGCCGCTACCATTATTGAAATATCCCCCAGAAGTTCCTACACTCGACATGCTGCCGGAGATCTTTGCAGCCGCATCTCCATATACATCTTTCACCATAGAAGTACCGCCACGAACAATAGTTTGACTGGAGCTACTCATCAGGTTGGTAACTTTATACAGAAGTGTATTACCACCACCGGCATGAACGATATAATTAGCCACCGATGGCACGGTGAAATACCCGACAATTCCAATAACCATAAAAATCAGGTATGCCGTATCGGTAGTGCTAAAGAATGTATCGCCGGCATCCACGATCTGTTGCAGATCAACTTTCAACATATTCTCCTGGATCTTGCCAATGATTGACCCAAAAATATTAGCCACCGGTAACCAAAGAAAGATATTAAGGTATCGGGCGATCCATACCGTAAGCGTATGCTGGAAACCATCGAAAACGGCGATGCCAAATACCAGGGGCCCAAGAATAGCCAGTACAATCAGGTAGAAAGTCCGAATGGTATTTATACAAAGAGCTGCTGCTTCAAATAATACTTTCAAGACCTCGCTCATCCATTGTTTAATAGTGTTCCTCACATTGTAGGAAAACTTTGACATGGCAAACTTAATGTCATTACCTACCCCTTCAAACCAACCCTCACTTTCATCACCGAAGTGATATTTATACCATTTATCCCGGTCACCACCCCCATCTATCCCAACATACATTTGCCAATAAGCCGTTTTCCTGATGGCTTCTTCTTTCATTTTCAAGAGCTGTGCAATAGCGAGATCTGAATCCTTAACCATAGCAGCAGTAGCAGTTACGGTTGGCTTCATAACGCTATTGATAAGCGCCAATACTGAAGGGAAAATCAAAATTGCAAACCCAATTACAAAGGGTCTGAAAAGAGGATAAAAATCAATAGGTTCCGCATTGGTAATATGTCTCCAGATTCTGGAAGCGATATACCAGGTGGCTGCAAATCCTGCTATCCCTCTTCCAACACTGATCAGTTTTTTACACAGGGGCATCATATCCTCATAGAGTTGATCCAAGACCTGGTTCAAACTCCCGATATCATCCTGCAAGCCTCCCTGGGCAGCTAGTATACCTGGAATCAGCAGTATTATTATAACGGTTATTACAATTCTTACACACATTTTCATTCTTCATCATTTAAACAACCCAAAAACTAACATTTCATTCTATCCCACGAAGTGTCTTTAACATATCAATTTCAGCCTGTTCTTTATTCCGTTGAACAGCCAGCATCTTAGTGCTGTTATTGAACGACCGTAGAAAACTCAGTTTATCTTCCATGTCTTTGAATATATTGTCTATAGCGGCTAATCGTTCATCATCGCTCATCCGCAGATTACTTGCGGTAACAACCATCAACAGTTCATCAAGGGTTTTTGCACTTTGAGCGAATAGATTTCTATACACCCCTTTCATATAATTCAGTTCATCTAATGAGAAACTACCAGAGCCCATAAAATAATTAAAGGCCAGTTTATGTTCCTGCATAATTTTCTTTTGATATGCAATGATATCGGCAATCTGTTTGTATTTCTTAACAGCCGGACTTACTTCAAGCATTCTGTCAAAAAAGGCCTGATGCAGACTATAATTGCTCTGAGATATATTCTTGATGGTGGTATACCCCTTGCTGACCACTTTATATCCATCATACATGTTTTGCAGAATAGACTTTAGTTGAGCCAGCTTTTGCACATTCAATATAAGCTGCTGGGCTTCTTCAGCCTGAGCATGAACAATGCTTGGTGTGCTAAAACATATAATTGCTAAGAAAATCAGTGTTTTCATAAATTTCATTTTAGATGGTAAAACTTTTGAGAGAGTTCTATTTCACGATTTTCATGCAGCCGCTGACCAGATAACATGGTGATTGAATTTCCAAATGACCGCAGGAAGATTGCATCCTCTTCTATTTTAGCATATATATTGTCTAACCGACGAATCCGCTCATCATCTTTCATCTCCAAATGGCCGGAACTAATTACCAATATAAGTTCATCTAAATGTTCAATGCAGCGGGTAAATAGTTGGGTGGTAATCTTAACGACATACTCGATTTCATCGGGGGTAAGTGACTTATTCTGTTTAACTAGATTATTTAAAATAGCAAGCTGTTTTGTCATCTTAACCTGGGTGGCTATTATATCAGAAACTTTTGCATATTTTTTTACTGACGGATTAACGATGGATAATGCTTCGAAGAAATCTTTATGCAGGTTCCATTCGCCATCCTTTATGTTTTGTACGGTTGCAAGTCCCTTCTGCACTATATCATACCCCTTTTTGGCATAGCCCAGATAAATACGAAAGGCTTCAATTTGTTGCAGTAAATACTTCTGCTGCGTTTTCTTTTGCTGCGTCCATTCCGCTAAGGTTTGGGAACACAAAGAGCCAGACAAGCTAATACCGATTAGAAAAATAAATAAGGTCTTCATGAATAATTAGTTGAGTCTGTAAAGCGCTTTTACCAGATTGATTTCGGATTGATCCTTTGCCCGCTGAAGACTTAGCCGGATATTCTGAATATTGAACTGTCTAAGATCAGTAAGGTTTTGATCCATGCGGGTACTAACGCTGTTGATTATGTCAAGTCGTTCTGCATCGCTCATTTGCATTACGAATGCATTGATAGCAAGATAAAGTTGATCGAGGTTGTTGATACTCTGTTCCAGGATACCCCAATACACCGATTCCATATACTCCCGTTCATCGTCAGAGAAATGCTTATCCTGTTTAAAAAGCGCGGAAGCCTGTTTATATTCCTTAACCAATATTACCTGACTATTAATAATGTCCTTTATCTTCTGATAATAAGCAAATGTGGTTTTGACCTTCCAGAGTTCCTCATAATAATCAGCATAAAGCACTCGCTGCTTTTCTACCCAGCCGGAGAATTCACCGAGCTTTAACTCCTGCATTTTATTTTCAAGCGTTTTCTGTGCATTCTGAAGCCAGATCGTTTCATTTTGGATCCGTTGAATCTGCAGATCAACCGCCTTTATCACCTTTACCACGGCCGCTTTGATTATTTCTGTAATTGGATCCTGAGCATGCGTCCGCTGAACCGGCAATAGCAAACAACACCCTATCAATCCACACATTACCGCTATACGTTTCATAAATTGTCAATTTAATTTTTGGTATTCGGTGGTGCCCACCAACAACATATTTTTCTCGGGAACAAAGGATATAAGTTTTCCTTTTCTCGTTTCGTTCAGAACTTTTCTTTGTTCATCATAAATGGCTACCCATTCCTCTTTAGAATGCTCCCAGGGAAAAAGCTTGCCATCTAACTTACGTTGAAATGAGGATGAACGTATCAGGCTGTAATTATTACCGGTTTCACTGATAGGTTTAATGACAAGGGTATCGTATTCTGTTCTCATCTCATGCTCGAAGAATTGGGCATAAGTTCCGGGAATAAATTCGCGCACTGTATCATGCTGTGTTGAATCACATGAGAACAATACTAATAAGAAAGCGGACAAAATCAGGATCTTTTTCATATTGCTTGGTTTTAATTTACGTTGATTGATTTACCAATGCGGTAATGCCTCTTTGCATATCTCCACCAAACCGTGCCGTAAATTCCTGAACCCGCATTTTCTCCTTCTCCTCTGTTGTATATGTCAGGTACTCTTCCGGTGAAACTTCTGTCCTATACACCTTCGACAACATACCACCCAAAGAAATGAATACTTCCTTATATCTTTTGGCAGGATCATTAGCTTTATTGATAGATAAGATCAGTGTTTTTTCCTTTTCTGTAAGTCCCAATAATTCCTGAATTAACTCAAATTTGTTTTGATATTTTGACTGATCGAGCAATATCTTGCAATCACTATTATTGATGATCGCCTGTTTTACGACCGGTGATGAAATGATATCCTCTATTTCCTGCGTCACCACAATCGCCTCTCCATAGAATTTCCGAACGGTCTTGAACAGGTATTTGATATATTCCGCCATGCCTTCCTTGGCAATAGCTTTCCAGGCTTCTTCAATCAGGATCATTTTTCGAATCCCTTTTAACTTGCGCATTTTGGAAATAAAGACTTCCATGATGATGATCGTCACTACCGGAAAGAGGATCGGATGATCTTTGATGTTATCCAACTCAAAAACAATAAAGCGTTCATTCAATAAATCTAAATTCTCCCGGGCATTCAGTAAATAGTCAAACTCTCCGCCTTTATAATAAGGCCCAAGTACATACAGAAAATTTGCTACATCAAAATCCTTCTCTTTTACTTTATCCTGTTGTAAGGCAAGCACAAAATCATTTTGCAGAAATTCGTAAAAAGAATCAAAGCAGGGAAAAATAGTTGCGGATCGGTTCAATTGCTCATAATACAATTGCAATGCATTAGACAATGCCACGTATTCAGACCGATTGAATGTCTCGTTGTCTTTTTTCCAAAGCGCCAGCAGCAGGGTTTTAATGCTCTCTCTTTTCTCGGTGTCCAGGATATCGCCTTCGCCAATATAAAATGGATTAAAGCGAATGGGATTTTTTTCATCATACGTGAAATAATAGCCTTTCACCAATTGACATAGTCCGCGGTAAGAATGACCTACATCCACCAGTACAATATGGGTACCCTGTTCATAATAGGACCGAACCATATGATTGGTGAAAAAACTTTTACCACTTCCGGAAGGACCAAGAATGAACTTATTCCGATTGGTACATATCCCGCGCTCCATCGGTTCATCCGAAATATCTACATGCACCGGCCTCCCGGTAAGCCTGTCACCCAGCCTGATGCCGATTGGACTTATAGAAGATCTGTAGATAGTTTCCTGATTCAAAAAACAGCAGGCCTGCTCCGCAAAACCGTCAAACGTGTCGTTCATAGGGAAATCTGCTTCATTACCGGGAATACCAGCCCAATAAATTTGCGGAGCGCCTGCCGTTTCCATTTTAACCACCGCATCCATCTGTGCAAGTCCTGATGAAACCAGGTTCTTTAGGTCCTTCAATTCTTCTTTAGAATCCGTCCAAACCATAATATTAAAATGAGCCTTAACCGGCATTCGTTGTTCACCAATAGCTTCATTGAGGAAATCATTGGTGGCATCCCGGCCTATCGTATTTTCTCTTGAATACGCTGAAAGACTTTGCAGCCTCAATCGTTTACTTTCCAAGCGTTTGATGGTAGCCTGAGCATTTTCGATAAAAATGTATTGGTTATACAAGTGATTGCAGGGAAGCAATTGTCCAAGCGATGAAGCGAATCCCACCGAGAATTTGGTTTTATCGGTAGAATACCGGTCATAGTTGATCCTTGAACCGCAGAGCCCGGGAAGATCGTTCGCATCGGACAAGCTAAACAATTGCAGATGTTTATCGCCAATCTGAATTCCATCCTTAAAGCTTGTGTCCGTCAGTATATTTGTTGATGATAAGCGCAGGTACTTTTCAATTACCCCGCATTGCTTATCATTACTTAATAGATCCTCATCCTTTAATCTCAATAATTTCACAAACCCACTATCTTCTAATATGCGGTTAAACTGGCCGGCGCTATCCAGAAAATCCTGTACCAATTGCGCGTTCATGACTTCTTCAGGAACAATTGTTTTTCTAAGCAGGTTAGAATAAAGCGAACTCGAAAGCTTTCTGCCTTTTGGCTTCCTGGTTAAAAAGATATAACAGGTATGATCCAGGTATGGCCGTTCGTTGAAAAATCGTTCGCTGCTTCGGGTTAGGAAGCTTGTATCTTCTTTTAGAAAATCAGGTGCATACTTGCTATCGGTAAACCAATCCTGCTTATGAAAGACACAGTAGTTTGGAAGAATTTTTACGGCCTTGATCCATGCCTGGTGGAAGGCTTCGTACTCCTCATTTGACAGGGTGAAGATTTCCGGCAATTCAGCAAGGAATGCAACCGTAATATCTCCCTGCTTGGAAAGGATGAGATCATGCTCCACATCCAAAATTGGTAATATTTCTTCCAGCACTCTATCCATGACTCGTTCTTTTACAAAATACTTTTCGGGAATACGATTTTATAACCGTCGGTACACTGCGTTTAGCTATCTTTTTCATCATGCCATATTCCCCGTGTGTATTACTGATTCCATAAACCCAGGAAACCAGAATTCCGCCCAGAAAAACAATCAGCCCCAAACAGATAACCGTATTCATCCCAATGATATAAAGCACAGCAAACAGGATCAACAGAATAACGAGGCCGCCACCCAGATACCAGATATATTGGGCTTTGAGTCCTTTAAACTCAATGGGCTTATTAATTCCTTTATTAATTTTGTATACGCTATTTGCCATAATATTATATTCCAAAAAATGCACGAATAACTGTTGTCACCACCACCAAAAACACACAGGACCCGAACCATGCAGCCGCGGTTTTGCTGGTATCATGATCCCCCGCATTCCATTTCTGATATACTTTAATCGCACCGATTAACCCTAATATGGCTCCCACGGCATACATCAGGTTGGTGCCTGACTGAAAGTAACTGCGCACTCTGGTATTAGCCTCTTCAATACCCGCATTGCCATCCTGGGCAGACAGATAATTTTGTATCAGTAGAAAAATAATAAACAATGCTCCTACCCTTCCGTGCTGCTTACTGCAAAGCAGTTTCATTCTTTTCACTTGCATAAAATTGTCATTTATTGATCATTTAAAAAAGATGCTCCGTCACTTTCCCATAACCCCACCAGCGTATCCTCATCTAAGTGAACGGAGCAATTATGTTGGCATTCATGATGTATTAATTCCTGTATTGATATTCGAAAGGGTGAAGCTTTTATGGCCGGATATTTTGAAAGGATTTTCTTTAAGGCATGAACGATCTTCTCTTTATCAAATTCCCTGATTTCTGGACTTTTGAAGTATGCCTCAATCTCACCATTGAGGGATGCGATCATAGGATAATTAATCTCGCTATTCTGGTTATAAAAATCATTGGGCGAATTTTCCCATGGCGGAGTAGAATCATCATTCAAACTTGTTTTCAAAGAATGTCCCATGAAATCCTTGTTGAGTTGAGAACTCTTGTTTAAAATATTCTTAAAATCAGTGTAGTAATATTTATAGAGTACAAACATATAATAGAAGAAAAGTGAAATACCAACCCACTTTATGTATAATGTCCAGGAAATTTGATCGAACATGTTGAATTTTTTTAAAACGAATAATTATTTTAGTCTTTAGTCTTGTTTTTATTTATACATGCAAAATACAACCACATTTAGCCGATCAGGGTGAACCAGCGTGAACCCGAAGTGAATTGGCATTACTCATAGCTATCAATATTTCTAATCATCTTTTGCAAAAACCGTTTTACATTTTCTTTAGCTTGCGGATCAACCTTATCACTGGCTTTCTGAATGCTACAGGAACTAAACCCTTTTTGAAAGCGATTCCCTAAATGGGGGCATGTTTTTTCAATAAGACTTTTATAGGTTTCTGCAGGTGCACCCCCGGCATCTAAAAAGGAC
Organism: Bacteroidota bacterium; assembly: GCA_023409675.1. GTDB lineage: Bacteria > Bacteroidota > Bacteroidia > Chitinophagales > Chitinophagaceae > Flavitalea. The sequence goes on along the minus strand of JAEYRC010000007.1, from coordinate 5,184 downwards.
TTATGCAATAGATAAATCTCACTACCCTTGAAATTGACATACACGATGTCCAATGCATTGAATGCTGTTGCCGTATTCTTAAAGTCTTTATGGCTTGCAGGAACTTCAATGGTTCTATCATCTTCTAATACAGAAATTTTATTTATATAATATGCAAAATTATCCCTGATGAAGCTGAGGGCATTTTCAATATGCATAAGTAAACTATCGTAAACTTCCAGCACATACTCCTTGTCATTCACAGTGGCCCGATAATGCTGTAAGGTATTTTGCATAACCAATAAAGCCTCCTGATATTCCTTCAGGAAGCGCTGCTTATCAGCTTCAAACCGGAGTTTTGAGACACCCTCAATTAAGCTGTCACAAACCAGTTTGAGTTCTGCATGGGAAGAAGAAATTATAGAGGTCTTCAAATCCGGATTTTGAAGAAAGAGCCGATCATATCCGGGATTCAACACCCCGTATATTAAAACCCGCCAGCAATTCGTTAGAGTAGCCATTGAAGAAAATTTTTGTTCAAAAGGAAAATTCCAATGTAAATATCTGCCTCAAATGAAGGAAAGTCAATACGTAAAACAGTGCAATTTTATACGTGTAATGAAGTATTTTCTCAGCATTTTGGCTTAAAGTAGATGGAAATCTAAATCTCAGGAAGATGTTTTTGGCTTATGCTCCAATTTATGAATAAGCTCTACCTTATTGGTTACACCAAGTTTCTCGAAGATATTCTGGACATGTTTGGCTACCGTCTTTTCGGCGATATACAAGGAATCAGCGATCTCTTTATATCGCCTGCCGGCGCAGATCAGTGTAGAAATCTCTTTTTCCCTGGAAGTCAAATTATAAAGAATACAGTTTTCCTCAAATTGTTGTTTATGATCAAAAGGAATAGTTCCGTGCAAACTCCCAGAGTGGTGTGCATCATTTTCCAATGATGAATTCCGTTGTCTTTCCGCATTTAAAAGAATAGCCTCAATTTTGTGCAGCAGGACATGTATCGAAAACGGCTTATGAATATAATCAATCGCACCAAGCATTAACCCCTGTAAATTGTCTTTCATCGAAGAACTGGCGGTTAAAAAAATAAAAGGCAAATATTTATACTTTGGATGATTTGAAATGATTTTGGCTAATTCAAAACCAGATACTTTTTCCAGCATGACATCGATGATTAATAAGTCAGGCAGCTTTTCCAGATTTTTCAGCATCTGCAATGCCTCATGGCCAGTACAGGCAGTATGCACGTTATATTTTAAAATCAACTTCTTGGATAAATAATTTAGCATACTGATATTATCTTCTACAATAAATACAGATTTTTTTCCAAAATCATATTCAGCGATAGACAGCTCTTGAAGGTCATGCCCATGTATTGAATTTAGGTCTACTTCTTTTAAAACTGTATCGCCTTTTTGAATTAAATATTGGTTAAGAATTATCACAAATTCTGTCCCTGGGGATAAATACGGATTGCTATTAATCCGAATTTCACCATTTAATTCTACTATTACCTTATTGACGATAGGTAGTCCCAATCCAAGGCCCTGACTGTTATTCTTATTGCGGAGAATCTGGAAATAAGGTTCAAATATTCGTTTATGCATATTGGGAAAAATACCAATACCCTCATCTTTAACGGATAGAATGATTTTTTCGCTCAGTTGTTTTAAGGTAATAAAAATAGCTCCGCCTTCTTCTGAAAAGTTAATAGCGTTTTCCAGTAAATTATTAATAACCCGATTAATCGCAGCAGGATCTGCTCTTATATAAATATCCGGCTCTATCTTACCCTGAATATTAATATTTTTACGAAGAGCATATTGTTTAAATAAAATGAAACTGGAGGATAAGGTTTCACTGAAATTAATGATCACCTGATGATTATACAATTCATACCCTTTTTCAAACTTCTGAATATCAAGCAAATTGGTGATATTTCGGGATAACCGGTCAACATACAATTTTATAATATTTAATTCATCGTCGGGTGTTGTCTTTTTGATATAGTCATCGAGATAGTTATTAATTAACGTCAACGGAGTTTTAATATCGTGCGCAAGATTAATAAAGGTGTCGACCTTTTGTTGATTCAATAGATCCAACTCCCGGGTTCTTTTTTCAACTTCCTCTTTTAAGCTTGAGTTCCATATTAGCAATTGTTGCTCAGAATCCAGGAGTTTCTCATGTTCTACTCTGAATGCTTTTAAATGTCCCTTCATTTGAAAACCTAAAAGCAGCAGAAAACCCATATTGGTGAATAAGGACTCCATGAACTGTCCCAGATTGAAATAATCAATTACCGGAAGTGCTACCCAGGGTGAGATGCTCAGAAAAAGAATTACCGCTTCTTCGTTGGATGTATCGTTTGAAATCCGGTGCTCATATTTATGACGGATGGCATTGGCCAGAGTGATGATTACCCATATAGCATAAAGGATCGGAATAACTAAAAGATTTTTTGAAAAATCAAGATTATTCGATATTGCGTAGACAGAAATGAATATAAAATACGGAATGATCAGAAATAAAAACATCCCCTTATACGCGTGAAACCGCATTTTTTCCAAGCCAAATGCATGTAATACATAATAGGGAAAAAAGCAGGGCGTAATGAAACCCGTGGCATAGGCAATACTGTTCTGAAAAAATTTTGAGCCGGGTAAATTAGTATCAGGAAGAAGTCCACCGGTCACATTATACACAATAAGTAAGGCTATGAGTATGATGTTCAGGTAGGTTTTCTTATCGTCGGGCCGGGCAAGCCTGTAAATCACCAGATAGAAAAGGATGACAATTTCTAAACATATAAAAATAAAGGTTGCCAGATGCATTTGTGTTCCAAACATCAACATACTGCTACATTTTAATTCAATTCTTCCTCATACAAAACAAATCGTATCCAAAGTTTAGTGTATTGTATATAGAAAAGCCCAGTTTTTCATACCAGGGAATATTTGTTACGGTGGATGTTTCCAGGTAAATAGTCCGGTTAAGCGAAGTTGCCCGATTTATGAGTTCCTGCATTAATAGAGTACCTGTTCCCCTATGCTGAGTATTCGAATCCACCGCCACATACCATAAATAATAAAAATGCTTTTCCTTGGGATGAAGTGTTTTGATGGCCTTTTCCCGGGCCATAGCTTTCGTCAAATTCCGGATGCCTATACTGTTAACAACAAGCTTAAAATCTAAAAGCACTGATGTGATCGAAGCTTTTTTTCTTTCCGGAAATATGATCAGTGCGCAGCCTTGTCGGTTATCTGATAAAAATACTTCTCCATAATGAAAACACATTTCGAATGAATAATCCATCAGGTGTTGAATTCGTTTAATTCGCTTCGCATCCTGATGAACAATATAATTAACGCTTTTGTTCGCGTCGAAAGCCCTTGTTAAGATGTTTATTATTAATTCTTTATCGGAGTAGGAAGCCTGAATCATAAGGACCTGATTAAGTTAAAAATCAAATATTCTGCGTAACAGGTAAGCGTAGATGATCTATTACTAAGATAATATTTTTCCCCTCAAACAGGCAACGAAGAACATACGAACTCCTCGATTCAACTATTAAATCAATGTGCCATGCAAATAGACAATTGCATAGAACAGGGTTGTTTTTCAATACTATTTCTGAATGCACTCTTCAGGACAGATATAAAGACCTGAGGTAAATCTTCTGTCGAAACATTTAGAGCATACAGATTCACTGCAACAAATTTAGGGTTCAATAAAGATTTTAATCTGGGAAAAAAACAACTCCATTATGTTTTTTCCCCATTGTTATATGGAAATAAATTTGTAGTCCATATTATTTCATAATTGGTATTGTCTGGTTTCTAGAAGGGTTCTTTGCCCCAGCTCGAAATTCAAACAAACTAAATCAGGATCTTCCACTTACTTATATATATAATCGAACCCATCTACAGATAAAGTATCAGTATGGATTGTAAGCATAAAAGCAGGATATCGATTTTAAGTAAAGCCGGGAATAAGGAGATATAAATGTCCTTAGGAAAATGCAACCGATCATCCAGAAGAAAAAATGAGTTGTTTCAAAGTAGAATATTCTCCTACATCATTCTATCCAAGTATGATCTCTTGGTTACGCTAAAGATAGTTTTGTAAAAAATTCGGGTAAATACGAAAGCAAAGTTTGCGGCTGTGGTCGATGATATATCAATCGGCAAAAAGACTACGGCATAAACAAGTACCGACCAACAGTCCTTTAGTTTGATTTATTCCGTTTCCTTTTTGCTTAATACACAGCCGCTGGGAAGACGGCTTTCTTTTTTCCCTTTTTCTTTTACAAACATTTTTTTTCAATAGGACATACTAATTATTCATACTTAAATCATCAATCATGGAAATTATCGCACGAATTACAGCAGATGCAAAAGTCAGTACGCTCAACGATGAACGGCAAGTAGTAAACTTCTCGGTTGCCATCAACGACAGCTACAAAGTCAGAGACAGTAAAGAATTGAAAAAGGTCGTCACGTTTGTGCAATGCAGTTATTGGAAAAATTCGAGCATTGCTAAACATCTTACCAAAGGAATGTTGGTAGAGTTATACGGACGTATTGGCGTTAATGCCTATAAGGATATGCAGGGAGAAGCCAAAGCCCGAATAACCCTTCATGTTAGTAAAATCAAGTTGCACGGGAAAAGCAAACAGACCATGGAAGAAAATACCACCGTTCCGGAATCTGTCTCTGTCTTGAATGAATCTACGGATGATTTGCCCTTTTAATTTTATTTCAATTAAACTAAATCCACAGGGGAACCACCTGCGGGATATAAATTAAAACGGTCACAGTATGGCACATAATATTTATTTCAATGAGCAAACCAACCAACACAGTTTCTTTTCTGTAAAAGAAAAAGCATGGCATGGATTAGGGCAGATCGTCGATCAATACCCAACCAGTGCAGAAGCCCTTAAATTTGCTGGGCTGGATTATTCCGTGGAAAAACGAAAACTCTTTACCTACGACAACGAAAACCAATATGGGAATCCGGACATAGATTTAATCATTCCTGAAATTGAAGTATCTAATTTCTTTGCAACACTCAGAACAGATACCGAAACCGTATTGGGTGTAGTTGGCAAGGATTATGAAATCGTTCAGAATGTTGATGCATTCAGTTTCTTTGATTCTATCATTGGCGGAGACGGCATACAAT
>JAEYRC010000393.1 GCA_023409675.1 Bacteroidota bacterium | reverse complement strand
AAATTCGTCTTGATGTTGTGCATCTGTTTTAGGTAGTTTAGTCACTTACTAAGACAATCGCACAACATCTTTTTATTCAAACTATTAGCACTTTATTTATTAACATTTCTTAATAGCACAACACGTTTAAGATTAATTATAAAAGCATTCCAACTCAAATCCTAAATACGTTAAAAAATATTTAGTCCTTGGAAACAACAGGAAATTAAGCTTCAATTTTTTATTGATTGTTGAATAATTTATTTATTATTAAAGAGATTTCAAACGATCATAGAATTCCGTTAGCTCCCCTTTTCTCAAAATCTCTTCATGAATACTTTTAATTTCCACCAACAATTCTTCAGGTAGGGCTGCAATAATTTCATCGTTGAATCTGTTTTGATCTGTCAATAATCCAGCGTCGATAAGACGGCTTAACAACAGGATATTTTGCCGACTGATGGTCAAATTAATCTTGCATTTTTCATTCATTCCGGGGCTGCATAAAATGGTCTGATAAATCTTTGATTTTTCATTGGTTTCCTTTGTTGAGTTGGTCATACATCACAGTTTTAAAGTTGATAAATAATGTCATTACAAAGCTATTCACTAGAACTGAAAACAACCCCTTCAGAAATTGAACAGGTATTTTTTACGATTTTCCAACAACATAACTTTATAAAAGCTCAAGGTTGCTAAATCTGCAACCGGCAAGATGTACAAACGTAATACGTTTGGAGCATCCTGCCTTCACTCCGGAGTCGTTTAGGGGGTATTTAGACAGATGAGATAATGAATTTCGTTAAATGTGAAAATGAAATAGTGATGAAAGAAACAATCCATATCCGATCTCAAATTCTTACAATAAGACTCAATCAGGAAGAAAGAGAAAAACTAAATCGTCTATGCAGTAAAGCTCAGTGCAATACGCTGAGCGAATATGCCAGAGCAGTACTTTTAAAAGAGCCCGTCACGATCAAATACCGAAATAAATCTGCTGATGATTTGCTGGAAGAAATGCTGCTGCTGAAAAAAGAACTCCATGCCATTGGGCACAATTACAATCAGGTTGTACATAAACTCCACATACTTGATCATGATGAACAAATAAAATCATGGGCATTGTTGAATGAATCGGGCAAGAAATTATTCATGAAAAAGATGGGTGAGATCTGTGAAAAATTGAATCAAATTCATGAGCAATGGTCGCAAAAATAACCATACCCAATAGCATCCGAAGAGCCCTCAATTATAATGAGCAAAAAATGAAAGAAGGCAAGGCTGAATGCATCTATGCACATCTATTTTTAAAGGATGCCAACCAGCTCAATTTTTATCAAAAATTGGAGCGATTTCAGTCCCTCATTGACCTAAATAAAAGAGCTTCCACGAATACTATTCATATCTCCCTGAACTTCGGTCTGGAGGAAAAAATCGAAAAGGAAAAACTATCCGAAATCGCCAGAGCGTATATGGAGAAAATTGGATTTGCAGAACAACCTTATCTGGTCTACAGGCACCGAGATGCCGGTCACCCGCATATTCATATCGTGAGTACCAATATTCAAAAAGATGGCAAGAGGATCTCGCTGCATAATATGGGTCGCAATCAATCCAATACCGCCAGAAAAGAATTGGAGAAAGAATTCAATCTTCAGAAGGCAGATGACCTTGGAAAAAGAAATATTCAGGAAAAAAATACAACAAATGCACAGAAACTAAATTATGGGAAATCGGACACAAAGCGGGGAATCATGAATGTGCTTGATGCCGTCCTCCCTAATTATAAATATTCTTCCCTCGCTGAACTAAACGCCATATTAAAGCTCTATAATTTAACAGCCGACAGGGGTAAAGAAGGTGGAATTATACATGCCAAAAGAGGACTAACCTACCGGGTGCTGGACGAAAAAGGGAATAAAATTGGCGTACCGATCAAGGCCAGTTCCATCTATAGCAAACCCACTCTAAACTATCTGGAGAAACGGTTCAAGGAAAACGAAATAACTAAGCAGAAATATAGAAAAAGTATTAAGACGTCGATTGACTGGATACTATTAAAATCACCTGGTAGTTTAGAGGCTTTTAAACTGGCCCTGGAAAAGGAAAAAATCATTTTGGCAATCAGGCAAAATGAGAATGGAATCGTCTATGGGTTAACATACATAGATCATAATTCGAAATGTGTATTCAATGGCAGCGATATTGGCAAAGCATATAGTGCGAAAGCTATCCTTGAAAAATGCGGCGTTACGCATCATATTCCATCTCAAACCAAATCAACCAAGGTGAACGTTCCCGAAAGTCATTCGATGGATTTGACCTTCGATAAAAATCAGCATCAGGACAAATACCTATCGAATATAATTGAGGGCATCATCAATCCATCTGAAGAATATCAATATATACCATTCGAGCTAAGAAAACGCAGGAGAAAGAAACGAAAATCAGATTCATAATTAAAACAATCATCATGCATACGGGGGAAAATGAACAAGGGTTAAGAAAAATCCTGGACCTGACGAGAATGATAAGTATGGCAGTTCTACTCATGCATTTCTACTATTACTGTTATGATGCCTTTCAGCAGTGGGATCTACGCTCAACTATAACTGATCGATTGTTGCAAAATATTTACAATACAGGTTTATTCAGCAACTTCAATAAGTCAAAAATAATCGCCTTGATTGTTTTAATTATTTCTTTGTTCGGTGCAAGAGGCCGGAAAGATGAAAAGCTTGGTTTCAAAACGGCAGCAGCATATATACTAACAGGACTATTAATATACTTTATAAGCATGTTGACTCTCGGATTAAGGATCGAAATAAAGATCATAGCGCTTGTGTATATAGCATTAACTATTACGGGATTTGTATTGATATTAACTGGGGGCACACTTTTATCCAGAATCATCAGCCTAAGGCTTAATAATAGTGTTTTTAATACACTCAATGAAACATTCCCGCAGGAAGAAAGATTACTGAATAATGAGTTCTCAATTAACCTGCCAGCCCGATACAATTTAAAAGGCAGATTCCGTAAAAGCTGGATTAATATAATTAATCCATTCCGGGCATTATTAATAATGGGTTCTCCGGGCAGTGGAAAATCCTATTTTATCATCCAGCATATCATCAAGCAACATATCCAAAAGGGTTTTAGCATGTTTGTGTATGATTTTAAATTTGATGATCTGTCGAAAATCGCTTACAACCATTATTTATTGAACAAGCATCGATATAAAATTCCTCCGCAGTTTTATGTAATCAATTTTGATGACCTGAACCGATCACACCGTTGCAATCCGTTGGATGCTTCCACCATGAATGATATTACTGATGCCGCAGAATCTTCCCGAACGATCATGCTGGGCTTAAACCATGAATGGATAAAAAAGAGCGGAGATTTCTTTGTCGAGTCACCAATCAACTTTGTTACTGCATTGATTTGGTTTCTGTGCAAATATAAGAATGGAAAATACTGTACACTTGCCCATGTGATTGAACTGGCGCAGGTGGAGTACGATAAGCTTTTTTCAATACTTCGAGCCGAGCCCCAAATTGAAGTATTAATAAACCCATTTGTAACAGCTTATCTCAATGATGCTAATGAACAACTGGAAGGCCAGATTGCCAGTGCTAAAATCAGTCTGAGTAAACTTTCATCTGAAAAGCTGTATTATATTCTTTCCGGCAATGACTTCTCCCTGGACATAAATAATCCCGATCAACCTAAGATCGTTTGCATGGGAAACAATCCGCAAAAGACCCAAACCTATGGAGCGGTACTTTCTCTCTATATCACGGCGATTACCCGGGTAATGAATAAGAAAAACTGTAATAAGAGCAGCCTGATCTTTGATGAATTTCCGACGATCTATTTTAATGGCATGGATAACCTGATCGCCACAGCTCGATCTAATAAAGTGGCCACTATTTTAGCTGTCCAGGATGCCAGCCAGTTAAAGTTGCACTATGGCAGAGAACAAGCCGAAGTGATCATGAATATAGTAGGCAATATCATCAGCGGCCAGGTGAGCGGCGATACGGCCAAACAGCTATCAGAAAAATTCGGCAAGACCCTGCAAGACCGGCAGAGTATAGCCATTAATCGGAATGATACGTCCATTACCAAATCCAAGCAATTAGAATTAGCCATTCCTGTCAGTAAAATATCGTCTTTGTCAAGCGGGGAATTTGTAGGGATGGTTGCGGATAATCCTGATCAGAAGATCGAGTTAAAGGCTTTCTGTGCAGAGATAATTAACGATCATGAAGTCCTTAACAGGGAGCTGGCTGGGTATAAAGAGTTGCCGCTATTCTCAAATGTAAAGCCGAGTGAAGTACTGAAAAGTTATTTGCAGGTGAAGAAGGATGTGGGTATGATTGTACAGACGGAGATTGAAAGGATGATGGATACGCCGGAATTGGTGGGATTGTTGATATCTAAAACTTAATGACCTTACTATACTCAGACTATGCTTCGAAGATTTTTTTTAATATAATCCTGGTATGTGATAGAATGCATCCGTTACCCGCTGTGACTTTGCCTTATTGTTCTCTATTTCCCACAAAACATTTTGTATTCTTTGCCTATAGATTTCTAATCTGTATTTTACGCATCCGCATGGCTTTCCGCGTCGACCGACAATGTTCCCCATAGGACATAAATTTTTTGCTGATTTTCGCAACTAACCATACATAAAAACACTTTCATGAAATTTTCTAAAATATACTCTTCCGACAATCCGAGGATCTTTAATAAATATTTTACATCCATTACTAAATCAAACGATCAAAATTAGCAACCGCTGTAAATAAAATATCTTCTCTGTCAAGGGGGAATTTGTAGGGATCGTCGCGTTAAACTAATCATAACCGCGATAGATGTTAAGATAAGAAATCTTCAATTATGCTTTTGGCGATTGGTGTGCTTCGCTAATGAAAGTTTTTCTAATGCGGTTCCTCAGAAATTCTGTCTCTGCGAGAGATACTACTCCTACTTACAAAAAGGTGGACCTAGCGCTTAACTTTTTTATAATGGTAGTTTACATAATCAAAAAAATCTCTTTTGGTAGATTGTAAAAGCAAAGAATCTTTAGAATAATTATAGTCGAAAATAGTTTTAGTATAATTATATGATCCCCAATGATTATAAATTTTATAATTTGTAATGCATTTAGCAACAAGAGGGGTGTATTTCTTAAGGTAAGTTGACGGTGCGTCATACAAAATTGGAAAGGACATGACATTTCCTCCACCGCCTGAAATAAAAGAAATATCCCATACAAATGGGAAAAACCACATATGCTTATAAACTGGGTTATCAATTGAATTAGTAGTTAATAATAATTGATCAAATAAAAAAAAGTCGCCATCATTATTTAACCGATATTCTTCAATTTTATATAAGGTAGTATCACTTATATTTTCATAATAAAATTTAATCATATGCTTCGCCTTATACCCATAAATAGTATCTATACGGTGAATCTCTTGAAGTTGATTTGTTGATGAATATACCAATGAATCATATATGCTCTCTAAATTTCCATCACTCAAATCCGAATAATATGGCGAATTATTTTCAGGTGCTTGATAAGGTGACTTTTTGTAGTATATTTTGGAACAATTAGCATTATTATCATAAACAAAGATCATTGATACTTTTACTGTCTGATTATTGATGTCTGCCGATGCAGAAATCACATGACTTATAAGACCTTTTTTATAAAACACAAAGCCCGAGGATCGTTCCCAATGAAGCCTTCCCATTTTTGAGACGTAGCTAATTTAGACTTTTGTTTCAATTCTCATAATAAATGAATGATTGTATGTTCTATTGTTGAGATGTCTTCCAAATGTTCCTGTTCAATCATTCATTTATTATGAGACTCCGCCGGAAGGCATCAGGCGTTTTTCTTTTTAAAGATTTGTGAGGATGCTTATGGTTATAATTGTGTTGCCATTCATCACTTAAGATTCTTACTTCCTCTAGTGACTCAAACTGATAAGCATCTAAAATATCTTCTCTGAATGTTCTGTTTAATCTTTCTATATATCCATTCTGCATTGGTCTTCCGGGTTGGATATATTTAATTTCCACCCCGTTTTTATGACACCAGTCAGAAAATACTTTACTTATAAATTCAGGGCCATTATCAACACGGATCTGATGGGGTTTGCCGCGCTCTCGAATTATGTCCTCGAGAACAACTACTACCTTTTCTGCCGGTATGCTAAAATCAGCATAGGCAGCAAGAGATTCCCTGGTACAATCATCCATAATGTTAAGCACGCGGAGCTTTCTACCACTCGCTAATGCATCGCTCATAAAATCCATACTATAGCTTTTATTGGATTGCACCTGTTGTTCTAAGGGCTGTTTTATCCTGGCAGGCAGCCTGCGTTTCCGTTTGCGGTGTAGACTAAGCTTCATAAGGCGATACACGCGTAAAACACGCTTACGATTCCATACAAGCTTCTCATTACGGATCATTCCATAATATTCATCAAATCCGCGGGTAGGATATCGCTCAGCATACTGCTGAAGCTTATCAATAATTTCCTGATCATCCTTGCAGCTTCGATAATACCAGACCGATCGGTGAAGGGATAAGACCCTACATGCCCTGCCAACACTGACAGACGTTTCTTTCAAAACATCTGATGTCAGCTCCTTTTTGTGGCAGAGCGTTATAACTTTTTTTCGATGATATGTTTTGCAAGTTGGTGATCAAGCATCAGTTCGGCATACATTTGTTTAAGCCGCCGGTTCTCTTCTTGTAAGGCTTTAAGTTCCTTAACATGAGATGAATCCATGCCACTGTATTTTTTACGCCAATTATAAAGGGTAGCCTTGCTGATGCCATATTCACGGCAAACATCAAGGGCCTCTCTTCCCCCTTCATACTGTTTTAAGATCGAAACGATCTGTGTCTCGGAAATCCGTTGTTTTTTCATATTTGACAGTTTAAATTTACTCATTTAGAGTCTAATTCTTAACTGTCTCAAAAACAGGGAAGCCTACAAAAATGGGAAGGCTTCATATGATGACGCAAACAGATATAAAGAGAGATATGATTCCAAGATTCTAGAATTAAAGGAAAATGGCATAGTTGTAGTATCAAAGTTCGAAAATTAGTAAACACATAAGTATTTTTTTTAAAAAAGAGTTTCTGATCCAGTATTTTAATTGATAGTTTGAATTTTTTTTACTTCCCCTACACAGATTTTTCGATATACTCAAATTATTTCATTTGACCACCTAACGCTTGGTTAATAGAATAGTTTACCACCCCATTACAGTCTTAAATTATTGTTACCTTAGGTAGGGAATTTTCGACGAAATCGACAATGAGTATTTAATAAGTATTATTTCTAACCAGTTTTTCAATTGAAAGAGAGCTGATCTGCTTAACTCCTATTTAAACATAGGAATGAATCCTAAGGATGTTTCTTTTAGAAGAATATGGCATGTCAAATCCAATGCTGCTAGCAAAGGCAACTAAATTTAATAATCAGTGAAAGTCAGAACTGGCCACTGCGTGGCCTTTATTGGTTAAGTAAAGATTTGATAGAATTGGAAATAGAATTTTATAAGACGATCCTCCCGGAAACAAAACAAATTGCCACTATCAGAAATTATATCGAGCATAAATTATTCAAAATTGTAGAAATCGGAGAAACAAAAATTTCCGATAATGGATTGATTTTTCAGGTCAAAAGGGATGAATTCCAACAAAAGCGTGTTTATCCAAATGCAGATGGCCTGATCAGCAATTATGCATTTGTCTTCGCGATTCGCCTTGAAGAAAAAAGAAAGAGAAAAAACTAACAATGCAGGTTCCATTCTTTGAGATGTGGGATGAGTATAAACGTTAAATATCAAACAAAGGAAATAAAAAGATTTGTTTGTTATATTTTTCCAAAATCAACACGTAGGCATAAAAAGTGCCCCCAATTCTGCTTTTCCGATTTTTCCAATGATATTATTATATCATTTTTTGTCCACTTCCTTATTGTGTTTGCCGGTTTTTCATTTTCAGAAATAAAATTGTAAAGTTCTTTCTCCTCATCGTCTAAGCCAAACACAGCAATTAGTTTCTCAGCAAGAAGATCTGATTCTCTGTACATGAAAAAATTTCCATAACTATTCCTTTCGCAATAAAGTGCCAGTATCGTTCCGTTATCATCCTTGATTATTTGCATACGGTTAAAATAATTGAAATAGATATGCGAGGTCTTGTACGTTTGAATTGTTGATCCCGTAGCAATATCAAATTTTTCCCCATAACATAAAACCGTGTTTCATATCATGTTTGATCGCGGTAATAAATTTTTCAAGAGTTTCCTCTTGACCAGCCAGTAATGTTTTAAGATTTATAAAATCCTCAGTAGATAACACCTTTGTGGAAAAACCGAATAGCTGGTACATTATATTTGCCTTCACCTGGAGGCCTTTATCATCTGTAACGAGGTAGTCGCAAAAGGATGCGAAATAAGCATGTAAAGCATCGGTATTCAAACTGTCGTAATCAAACTTTTTTAATCCTCCGCCGCTCTTTCTTTCCTGCGTTATATTATATATTTCTAACATGGAGTACGCATAGGAAAATCGTAAATAGAAATCATTTTTTTGATTATCAGTGAGCAAGTTGTCGATCATTTCCAAGTAAGTCTTGCCAAAGCTTGTTTCTCTGAATTTTTCATTAAAACCCAGTCCCCATTTTTCAAAACTGTAATTATCCCTGTTCATGTATTCTCGAATGTATTTTCTTAACTCTGTAACTTTCTTTTTATTTTCGAGCATACCGACCCCGAATGGGGTAATACTTTTCATTAAATCCCCTATGCTCATTAAAGGATGATAACCGGGCATAATTTTGTTCATCCATTCTTTGTTCTTTTCATCCATTGCAGAGGTATCTATGGCATTTCCAAAAGCAGCAACAGGTAAACTAAAATAAGATTTGAGTAAATCGCTCATCATTTTCACATCAGGAGTATCATCGAAACCATCAAATAAATGATCTATATCAAATGGATCAGCTAACACTCTTTTAGCTGCTTCATAATCTTTACCAGCAAATGCTTCTTTAGGAGTAGCCAAATAGCAATTAAATCCTTTTTCTCCCACATGGTTATAAGAAAAATAATTGTTCCTAACGTACTGTTCCATAAATTCTAAATCCTTATTCCGATATTCCTCTTTTGAATTCTTCAGGTCGTCAAGGTGGGCATCCGAAAAACAAAAAATGAATATATCTTTAAGCGCTTGCATTGTTGCAAGCAACTCTCTTTTATGATAAGGATGTGAAGGCATTAAAACCCTAAATACATTACTATCACAATAAACTCTCACCATACCATTTTATTTAGCATGAAAATACTATATATTAAGATTTTTTAATCCGAGTTTTCAAATGGTGTGGATTTCGTTCAAACACTATACTCGGGTTTGAAAATCAATTAGTAACGAGTTTACTCCCCGTCTCCACCTTTACGGCTTTCAGCCGGAACACCTCCTGTTCCAGGACTTCAATCATTTCTTTTTAGACTTATTTGTTCTTTGCTTAAGTGCGCTTCCCATAGCGGTCTTAGAATCTTTGCCGATTGAGCATCGTAAGCGCTGAAGGCGCCGAACCAACGCCTGACCAGATACCACTTCTCTTTCTGCCGCCTAATATCCTAATACTGCTTGCCGCCATTAACTTCCGATAATCCTGTGGACGGTTTCTTAAAGTCGCCTGTCTAACCCTTCGTAAAAGCGATTTTGCTTTGCAAAAACTCACTTACTTCGCTGGTACAAGACTGTACTTCCTAGTAGACAATGATGATGGCTTATGATTAGGTTGACAATAATCAAAAATCTAGCGCCATAAAATAAACCATAAAATTAGCGGAGCTGCGATTTGCAAAAATTACTTAGTATTACATTCCTCAACGACCTTATCCATGATTATAAAGGTAAATATCGACAGGTTTGGCCTGTACAATAATTTCTCCTGGGATACAGAAATTGGCAAACAGGAAACCTTTCGTCGCGTCAATATTATCTATGGCCGAAATTATTCCGGGAAAACAACGCTTGCGCGCATCTTTAAGTGTATCGAAAATGCTATCCTGCATAAGGATTATCCCGATTGTGGTTTTTCTATGACTCTTGAAGATGGGTCGATCCTCACACATG
This sequence comes from Bacteroidota bacterium, assembly GCA_023409675.1. GTDB lineage: Bacteria > Bacteroidota > Bacteroidia > Chitinophagales > Chitinophagaceae > Flavitalea. The sequence continues at coordinate 83,376 of JAEYRC010000393.1, read as the reverse complement.
ACCATTTCAATACCGACCTCAAATTGAGGATTTACAACACTGATTTTGTCAGGGAAAATCTAAGCTGGCTGCACAACACAGATGGATCAATCCGTCCATTCACAATTTTGGGCGCGAAAAACGTGGAAATCGATAGAAAAGTAAGCGAAATCAATAACCAGTTAGGCGATATGCAAGGAAAGAAAGCATTGCTTCAGCAATCCTTTATGTTATTTGAGCAGATAAACGCGCTTAAAAGGGCCAACGATAAAAAGAAAAATGAATTGGATTCTAGGCTTAGTGATAAAGCCAACTCCTCAATTAAAATAAATACGGCCTTTTTTAGACCCACAGCACAAAAACGGACTTACAATATTGCAGATATCAAAGCAGAACTTGCCATAGTAGAAAAGAACATCGATCAATTTTTGCTTGCGCCCCATTTGCGTGTGAAGCACACGCAAACCCTGGTGCAGACGGCGATGTCGGACCTGGAAACATTTCCGGCCAACATCCCCCACTTCGCCAAGTATCGGCAGCAGGCGTCCGACTTGCTCCAGAAAGAGATCCGGCCGACGCAGACAATCACAGACTTGATTAACGACAACTTATTGCAGGAATGGGTGCGAAACGGTATATCACTGCATAAGGATCTTTCAGCCTGTGGCTTTTGCGGTAATTCATTACCGGCGAATCTCTGGGAAAAATTGGACGCCCACTTCAGTAAAGAATCGGAGGACTTACGACAAAGAATAATTCAACTCGTTGAAACGCTAAAAACAGAAAAGAAGCGGATTGAAGCTCTTACGACGATCGAAAGAGACGATTTATACTCGATACTTCAGGAAGCTTTTGATAGGTGGAAGGAAAACTGGAAAAAATCAAAACAAATATACGAAGCGAATATCGAGGCTCTGACAGCGGCACTCGAAAAGCGGGAAAAAGATATATTCAAAACGTTCAATCTTCCGGAGTTGACGGATAACTCCGAGGACATGGTATCACTTCTCAACTCACTTAATGAACTACTCGACACACATAATAAAAAAAAGGCTACGCTGACAACTGACCAGGAAAGTGCACGCAAGGCGCTTCGCTATGATCATATAGCGCAGTTTTTCATAGATATTGGATATACCAAGTGGCAAAACGATATTACAGCAGCGGAGTCAAAAATTGCACTATTGGTCAATCAACAACAGACTATATCACAGAAGATTTCCGCGCTGATGGAAGAGAAAGCAGCACTTGAAGCGATGGCCAAAGATGAGAGCCGTGGAGCGGAATTGGTCAATCAGCATCTCGCTCATTTTTTTGGCCATAGTGAGCTGCGGCTGATAGCCCAGGGACAAACGCCAAATATGAAATTCGTAATTCAGAGAGAGGGGAAAGATGCGTCCAATCTGAGTGAGGGAGAATGCAGTTTGATTTCGTTTTGTTATTTTATAGCGCGTATGGAGGATGAGCTTAAAGACCAGCAAAATATCGGCAAATTGATTATTTATATCGACGATCCGATTTCCAGCTTGGATAATAATCACATCTTTTTTCTTTACAGCCTGATTGAAAGTATTATCGCCAAGCCACAGCAGTATGGCCAATTATTCATTTCCACACATAATCTGGAATTCTTGAAGTATTTGAAAAGGCTGACGCTACCAAGGTATAAACCATTTCCGGACAGTAAAACAAAAGCAGACGTCAAACATTTTATTATCGAGCGCAAACAAAAACATAAAACGACGATAAGGCTTGCGCCCGATTTTCTGAAAAACTATATCACTGAATTTAATTACCTCTTTAAAAAGATATATGAGTGCTCCATCGCACAACTGGCAACAATGACAGAAGACATTAACTATAATTTTGGTAACAATATGCGTAAGTTCTTGGAAGCTTATTTATTCTATAAATACCCCTCTCATAAAATGGCCGGGGATACTCGTTTGGAAAAGTTTTTCGGAGAGGATATTGTTTCGCTGAACTGCGTGAATCGGTTGATCAACGAATATTCGCATGTAGGAGAACAATTTGACAGGGCAACTGAACCTGTAGACAGGGAAGAAATTAAAAAAGTAGCGCAAATTGTATTGGAGCGGATTAAACATCAGGATGCTGATCAGTACCATGCCTTATTAGAAAGCGTAGGGATCGAATCAGAGACCGAATGACGTCAATCAAATTGACACCACCTCAAGCCGCTTTTTCCTGAAGACATAAAATTTAATCTCGTTAACTAACTTATCTTAATTAATCTTAAATTCTCTTACAGCACTATTTTTATGACTAGTCAAACTGATTCGTTTCATTATCCACCAGAACTATTTGACCTCCTGGTTCAAACTATCCCGGTACTATGTCGAGGAAAAAGAGATGTGCTTTTGTTTTTTCGAGGTGCTGGTGTTTCCGAAAATTTATACTCGGATATCGCTCAACAGATAGCAAATGATAAGGAAAGTATTAACAAATACGATATCTCGCGAAATATACTTACACGAATCAACGAAAAAACCGATCACTATCTGCGACAGCGCAGGGAACTGTTAAAACGGATTTCCGAGTTTGAGTCTTTCTCGAATTGCTGGCCAACAGATCAGTATGCAGCACGTGGCTACGTGGCTGAAATCAGAAAAGTAATTCAAACTAAGGATGCTTTTACGCGGATGGATATGGAGCGTGAAAAGGAATTAGCAAAACATCGAAAATCTCAGCAAGATAAAATTAAGGTGTTAAATGAGAAAAAGAAACAAATAGGTATCATCAAAAAGCAACTATATGGTCTATTTGCTGTAAAGAACCCGCAGGAAAGGGGTAAATTGGTTGAAGTCGCATTAAATTCTTTTTTTCAATTTTGCGGCATTTCTGTAGCTGAATCTTTCACAATATCCGGAGATAACAGAGAGGGAGTTATTGAACAGATTGATGGTGTTATAGAATTAGATCACCAAGTCTATTTAGTTGAGATGAAATGGCTAAACAGTGCTGTCTCAAATAGAGATATCCATCAGCATCTCGGAAGAATGTTCAGCCGTCCACGGCCGAATGGGATTTTTATCTCCGCTTCAGGATACAGCGATTCTGCTATTATTGCTTGTAAAGAAGCCCTCAACCGAAACGGCCTGATCGTGTTAATGAACTTGGAAGAATTTGTCAAAATATTAGAAAGTGAAACTGATTTTATACCTTATTTACGGGAAAAGATATTAAAAGTGCTAATTGAGAAAGAGCCCTTTTATTTACCTGTTTTGAAAAATTCATAAATATGCAATAAGGAGTTCGATACAACACTTACTATGAAAAAACACTGACTTCAGTGCTTTTTGTTGGTTGCAGCCTGAACGGGTTTCGATGATCCTATATCTTACTGTTTATTAAACGCTTGAAGTACCTTTTCAAGTCCCAATCCTGCATTGCTTAAAAGTTAAGCTGTATGAAAATTGACAAAAATAGTAAAGGACACATCAGTTGACTGTTACGCTGAAATCATAACCAATCTCGTCAAATCCCCCAAAAAATGGTTCGAGAATTGTATCGACGAGGTCACCCTTCAGGACAAATTCTTGTTTCACATACTATCCAGAAAGCTTACTCTCAACATTCATATCATTTGTAGAATAATATTGATTTTGATTATTTATTGAGCGATTGAACATTCGCCATAAAGCTATGACTTCGTTCTTAATCAAGAAACGGCTACTTGAATTTAAAAGATACCATCGAAATTTAGTCCCTTCTTTAATTTAGTTAGTCAACCCTTAAAAAGCCAGTTTAGGGGCTAAAGTTTTACCGCAACTTATATTTAATAAGACTATTAAGAAGGCTAGCTCGTTTTGAAGATTGGACATAAAAGAACCTTTCCAAAGGTTCATCATTCGTTTAAAATTCATAGCTGCCGCAGCTAAAAGTATATTGATTTGATCTCCTTTTATTCCTTTATATAAATTGGTAACTAATCGATGGTCGGCTTTTAAATGTCCTATTTTAGGTTCGATAGAGGCTCTTCTTTTAAATTGCTTTTTGAGTTTGCTTTGCTGATAGTTGGTGAGTTTCTTGTCATTAAAGGGTTTGGGAATATTAATTTGGATTTCATTTATTTGCGACCTGCCTCTATAGCCTCTATCTACTGTAACTTCTTTAAGCCGTTGTTGTGTTAATCGTTCGTGCTGTGCTAATGCCGCTTCCAGTGTATGACCGTCAAATGGATTGCCTTCAAAGCTCAGGGCGCCAACAATTACTCCCGTATCCTGGGTAACTGCAATGGAAACTTTATTACCAAATTCATATTTCTTATGTTCCTTACCCTTACTAATACAACTGACATTTGGTTCATGCAATGAATAGATCTTATTCTTATCGTTCTTTTTTTGCGCCAGTACTTTGTTGAATAATAACAGATCATTTTGATAAAGTGAATCAGCCTCCAGGTTACGTTCCAACTCCCGTACCAGCCTGCCTGCAATGGTTTTAACTTTCTTGTCAGCCTTTCTGGCTTTGCCTTTATTTTTAGGATGATTACGGAAGCGTTGATGGATGGCTAACTTCTTCAATATCCGAACATAACTTTGCCGCAAAGGCAGTCCTTCTTTTAAAGCAATCGCTTTACATTTTTTAATAATCTTTTTATGCAATTTTGCATCCGTTGGATAAGTAATGTTCTTCTCCTGAACGGTGGTGTCAACAATTATTTTGTCCTGCCGTGAATCATCACCATTGATACGAATACTTTCCGCTAAGATCAATTCAACTCCTTCAGGGCCGATCCGGTTACGAAAATGAACTAACTCACTGGCCTCACAAGGCACACCACAAGCAAACATTTTTTCACCACTGAAATATTGATAATAGGCATTTTCAGCCCACTGTTCAACAACACTCTCATCCGACAAATTTCTAAGGTGCTTTAATATTAACAGAGACACCATTAGGCGAATAGGTTTAGCAGGGCGTCCATTATCTTCACAATAGAGTTTGCGAAACGCTATGTCAAATCTATCCCACTGAACTTCATGAGCTAAAATGTAAAGCGGATGTTTACGACTCAGCTGCTCTTCAAATGTGCTGTAAAATCCTAATTGATTATTATCCCTTTTGGTTGGAAGCATAAAAATTAATTGCAAGATTCTGAGATAAATTGAAGTAAATCTTGCAAATTGTATATCAAAAATAATGCTATATATGATTGATATACAGTATGTTATATAGTTTTTAAGGGCTGACTAGTTAGAATGGGCGTTTGGAACACTATAAAATCTTCGAACTATATTCTTGATTTAAAATAATTGAAAAATAATCTCAATTGATAAAAATTAAATATTTCTATACAAGAAATTTAGATAACTTTGAAAAGATTTGCATTTACTAATGAAAAGAATGAGTGAGCGATTCATTGAGTATAGAATCAAAATAGTTTGTAATAAATTGATTATAAAATAAATACCGGATAAAGTTCGAGTCCCGTCCGGTCCGCAAGTTTGTAACTCAATTCACTCAAAAGCCTGTAAAATGTATATTTTATGGGCTTTTTGCTTTTTATACCTACTCCAAAAAGCACTAGAAATACTCAAATCTTAAGGTACGCATTCGGTGATTCTGGTATAAAATTTCCAGAATTCTAGAATTACGCCGAACTCTTTCCGAATAAGGGGTTAAGGAATTGAACATCTTATCAATGAGGGCGCTTAACTAGTAATTTCAACCATTATATCGGTAATTTTATGGAAGCAAGAATGAGCATCCTGTTTTATGAAAAAAGAATGTGTTAGACAACATTCAAAAACTTTCTATTTACCAGCAGGTAAACATCAACGGCGAGCGTTTCGGAATAAGCTCACATTGCCTTATATAGCCTTGTCAATGATCTATATCAGCAAGAAAAGTAAAAGGTCATTCAGAGGAAACCGCGGTCAATTAACCAACACCAGGACTACCTTAAACAAAAAGTATATGACTATCAGAAAAGCATTGGTCAGGAAGAAAAAAAGTTTACAAAGAAATGCTGCGCATGAAATGGTATGGTCTGGAACATCACACCCATACGCTGATAAAAATATTCATACAATAGAATGACCTACTTCATTCATTTAGTGGAAACGATATTCCAAAGCTTCATTGACTTAAGTACATACTCATATTTGTATAACAACGATTTTGGCTTTTCAAAACTTTCGACCATGTACTTATGTCCCCTGCTGACTCTCGAATGGTATAGAAATGATTCATTTTGATTGGTTTGGCTGAAAGCCGCCCGGTATTCTATAGAACAAGACATTAGGCACTTCACTATCTAAACCAGAATAATTTTTGGATATTTCCGGGTAAATATTTGGGTAAATTCTTACTTCTGGATATAATTAATCAGACTGCAGAAATAATTATATATAACTAACTCCATTCGCCTTAATACCTGCAATTCCCACCTAAATAAACGTCCTCTGCCCCGACGTTGAATAGGATCGCCTGAATTCTTTTGGGGTACAGTGTTTCTTTTTCTTAAAATGGCGGTTAAAATTCGAAATGTTGTTATATCCGCATTTGTACGCGATTTCGGTTATGCTTTGGGTGGTATCGATTAGTAAGCGGGAAGCATGTCCCAGCCTTACTTCGTTGAGCGTGTCAATGAACGTATTTCCTGTACGGGTTCTGAAAAATCTGCTGAAAGCTACTTCAGTCATACCCGCTATTTTGGCTACATCACCCAGCAGAATTTCTTTATCAAAATTCTTTTGCATGTGATGCATCACGCTCTCTATCCTTCGGCTGTTATAGGAAAACGATTCGTTATTCTTAAACGATACGTCGGATAAGGTGCGCATATAGCGTGAGGCAGAGAGGTCATGCAAAATAGCCATGAGCTCAAGCACGGAATCGAAACCCTGTTTTTGCGGCAATGCCAAAAGTCGGGGCATAATGGCTTCTGCAGTTTCCGTTGAAAAAGATATTCCTCTTACCGACCGTTCAAACATAGACCTGATAAAACTCATCTGGTTGCGCTGCAGAAATTTCTGATCGAACAGATCCCGGTGAAACTGAAGTGTCACTTCATTAATATTTTCACTTTTGCACTTATGGTTAAACCAACCATGTTGCAGACCGGACCCTATCAGCACCAATTCCAGCTCATCTATTACACCAATGTGATCGCCCACTACCCGTTTAGCCCCCTTGCCATTCATGATCAAATTCAATTCAATTTCTTCATGATAATGCAACGGAATATCGCACCCGTTTCGGGTGCGGGAGAAAAGTGTAAAACAGTCACTCTGCGTAAGCGGAGTAATTTCGCGAAGCAATTGCGGGGCCATTCGTACTATTTAGTGTCAACAGGGATATAGTTAATTTAGTATCAGTTTTATTCTATTAATATAGTATATATAAAGTTATTTATTTCAGCACATTACAAAAATTGTTATCGGTTGCAATTTTTCCGGAAAAATTAAAATAATACCGATTAAAGATAATAAAGTATTGAAATTATAAGTTGAAGTCGGATAGTTTTGAGCAAACAACTGATTGCTTTATGAAGAAACTTCTTATCCGGGGGGTGCTCATGCTCATTCCCTGTGCATTACTTCTCCTAACTGCCTATGCCCAATCCAGGTCAATTTCAGGAACTGTTCGCGACAACCAGGGCAACCCCTTAATCGGTGCAACTGTAAGTGTCAAAGATTCCAAGGTTATAACCTCTACCAATGCTGAGGGTGTATTTAACCTATCTGTGCCCGCAAACGCTAAAACACTGGTTATTTCATACGTCGGTATGCAAACCCGGGAAATCGCTATTGGGTCTGCTTCAAACTATACGGTTGATTTATCAGAGGAAAGCGGTAGTCTTTCCGATGTAGTCGTTGTAGGTTATGGGCGAACCAGCAGGGCAAACCTTACCTCGGCACAAACTACCGTCGGGGCTAAGGAGATCGAACGTACTGTTAACACCACTATTGAGCAGGCCCTACAGGGCAGGTCCGCCGGCGTATATATTACGCAAAACTCCGGTCAGCCGGGCGGTGGTATTTCTGTAACCATCAGGGGTATAAGTTCCATTAACGGCAATACAGAACCGCTGTATGTGATCGATGGGGTTCAGGTGCAGGGCTCACAGGTTTCTTTTGGAGCCCAAAGTTCATCAAATCCCTTAGCCGGCTTAAACCCGAATGATATTGAGGATATGCAAATCCTGCAGGGACCTTCCGCTACCGCTATCTATGGTTCCCGTGGTACTAACGGGGTTATATTGATTACCACTAAACGTGGTAAGTCTGGTGAAGCTCAGTTGAATTATACTTTCCAATATAATATCCAAACTCCACCCCTCAAACTGGGGGTAATGAACCTTCCGCAGTATGCGCAAATGGTGAAAGATTTCAGAGCGATCGCAGGTGGTACGGTAAGAGAAGAATTGCTGGATCCTTCTTTGCTTGGCGCTGGCACTGACTGGCAAAGCGAGTTGTTTGAAAACGCGGCTATGAGCAAACACCAGCTCAGCATGAGCGGCGGCACGAACAACACCACCTATTATCTTTCTGGTGAATACCTTAAGCAGGAAGGTATCGCGGTAGGATCCGGTTTCGACCGCTATGGCTTTCGGGCTAACCTGGAAACCAAGCCGCGGGAATGGATCACCCTGGGGACTAATCTGACCTTTAACCAAACTGATGAACAACTGACCACCAGCAATGAAAATGTTATCTCAAACGCTTTACAGTTAAGCCCTGAGATACCCGTCAAAAACCTGAACGGTGAATGGGGCGGCGGAGATGTTACCAATCCGGCTCACCAGTTCAGTCCGGTTAATCCAATCGCTATTGCTACCCTTACCACCAATAATAATGTCAGAAGACAATTTTTGGGAGGGCTTAACCTTGGTCTTAATTTATATAAAGGGCTTACATTCAGATCGTCCTTCAATACAAGTGTAAATTATGGAAACTCTGAATTATACACTCCCACCTATGCTATTGGCTGGGCTAGAAATGTAACCGCTACCCTCACGAACGGTACCAACCAAAGCACTTACTGGAACTTTAACCAGTTGCTGGAATACAATAGAGAGATCGGCAATCATACCATAGGCCTAATGGTTAGCCATGAGGCTCAGGAATCAAGATGGAAAAATGTCATGGCCAGAAGAACCGGCTTCCTGACCAATGACATTTTTGACCTGGACGCGGGTGATGCCACTACAGCCAGCAACAGTGGTGGATCTGGTCCGTGGGCCATGGAATCTTACCTGGGAAGATTGAACTATAATTACGACAATCGATACATCTTCACTGGTACCATCCGGCGGGATGGCTCTATCAACTTCGGCCCCGAAAACCGATGGGGTACATTTCCTTCGCTATCCGCGGCATGGAGAGTGAGCCAGGAGAAATTTTTTGACGTCTCCTTCATCAGTGAATTAAAACTGAGATTTGAAACGGGTGTTACCGGTAATCAGGGTAGCGGCAACTCCGCTATCTATTCTCCCTTAAGTGCAGGTTCTACGCCCTGGGGAACAGGATTTTTACCGTCTGTTTATCCAAACCCCAAGTTGCAATGGGAAGAAACAAAAACAGACAATTTCGGTATCAACATTGGCTTGCTGGAAAACAAGATCAATGTGGAATTTGACTATTATATAAAGAACACCGACAACCTGATCATGCCTGCCGGCCTGCCCTGGTATATGGGAACAAACGGTACTGGTTCTGTTGGCGCGCCAACCGTGAATGCCGGCGCGCTGCAAACGAAGGGATGGGGCCTCACCATAAACACCACGAATATTAATACTAAAGATTTCCGTTGGGAATCAAACCTGAACCTGTCAAGCTTCAAATCAGTCATTAAAAATCTGAATTCGGACAAAGCATTTTTCGAGCGTACGTCCTGGTGGTTAAATAACTGGACTCAACGTGCGGCAGTGGATCAGGAACCGTGGTTGTTCCGGGGTTATATAGTAGAAGGTGTATTCCAGTCAACCGATGAAATTAATAAGAGCGCGGTACCGGTGGATAATAATGGCAACCGGTATCCAACTTCAGCTACAGGAGGTATATGGCTGGGAGATTATAAGTTCAGAGATGTAAATGGGGATGGCATCATTGATGTGAATGACCAGACCTATATTGGTAATCCATGGCCAAAGCTTTTCGGCGGTTTCACCAATAACTTCAGCTATAAAGGATTCGATCTCAGTATTCTTATCACCGCAACGTACGGTAACGATATCTATAATTACATGGCTGCTGCCAACTCCAATCCGAATAACATCAACCTTGGCAGAAACCTATTGCTCAACGCGATGGATTATGCGAAAATTGGTACCGATCCTAATAATGGGCCTTACCTCGAAAATCCGGGAACCAGAGTAGCACGTATCATTTCCGGAGCTGATGTAAACGGCAACTATGTACGAAACACAAGTTTATGGGTGGAGGATGGATCCTTCATCAGGCTTAAAAACGTTTCGCTGTCCTACAGTCTGCCCACATCCCTGCTCTCCAGGCAACGCTATATAAGAGGAGTAAGAGCTACTATTGGCGCGCAGAACATCGCCACCATTACTAACTATAGCGGCTTTGATCCTGAAGTTGGGGCATATGTTGGAAGAGATGCCAGTGCCGCTAACCAGGCTATTGGTCTTGACTTCGGCCGTTATCCTTTAACTCCTATTTACACCTTTACCCTTGGTGTTAACTTTTAAATTAAGCAGACCATGAAAAATTCATTCTTTATAAAATATATGATTGGTTTAACCATACCAGTCTTCTTAGTTACCGGATGTAAAAAGGATTTTTTAGAAAAACCTCCAACTTCCGCAATCGTTGATGCCGGCTTCTACCAGACCGACGCGCAGGTAATGGCAGGCACTGCATCACTGTACAACAGGGTTTGGTTCGATTATAATGATAAGGCATCTTATAACCTGGGCGACTTCAGGGCGGGCACCGCATTTTCTGCCTGGAACGACAGGGGAAATGTTCTTTTTAACACGACAGGCGATAACGGTGAAAATGGTTCAGCATGGCGGGCATTCTTTAATGTGGTTGCACAGTCTAATCTTACCATTAACAATATCAACACGTTTGCAGGATCAGCAGTGTCACCTGAAGTAAAAGCGATGGCTATCGCTGAAGCAAGATTTATGCGGGCTGTTGCCTACCGCTATCTCGTGAGCAACTGGGGCGAAGTGCCTATCATTGAAAACAATCTTACCCTGTTAACCGATACATCACTCCGGAAGAACACCATTCCCAGTATCTGGCGTTTCATTACCAATGAAATGCGTGCGGTTGCAGAAAATCTACCCCCTACCGCTACCCAGCCTGGCCGTCTTACCCGCTGGTCTGCTGAAGGGATGCTGGCCCGGTTTTACTTAACACGGGCAGGTGTTGAATCAACAGGACCAACAGGAAGAAAGCAGGACTTTTTAGACAGTGCCAAATATTATGCACAGCGGGTAATTACCAACAGCGGTGCACAACTGTTGACCAACTACGAAGACCTGTTTAAATATCCATACGATAACAATAAAGAAAGTTTATTTGAATTGCAGTGGGTATTTGCACCAGGTAGCTGGGGCTTTCAAAATTCAACTCCTGCCTACCTTAATTACGGACCTGATATTGCTAACGGTGATGGCTGGGGTAATGATAAAGCCGCCACATGGTGGATGCTTAAACAATATGAAGGTTTTGTGGCATCTGGCGATACCATGTTAAGAGGAAGGACACTGGACCAACGGTTGAAAACAACTTTCATGATGCCGGGCGCAAGTTACCCCGAAATTACCCAAACGCTAAACGGAGTTGATCAGCCTCTTACCTTCCCCTATGTAACGGGTGATGTAAATTTTGCCAACATTAAAAAATATGTAGTGGGCAAGGCGCAGGATGTTGGGGGTGAAGCTGCCTCTCAGAATTATCCGAATAATACGTATATGCTCCGTCTGGCCGAAATGTACCTCACCTATGCAGAAGCGGTTTTGGGTAATGACGCCTCTACAACAGATGCAACGGCTTTGGAGTATTACAATAAGGTTCATACAAGGGCAGGCTTAGCTCCTGCACTTGGTCCTTTGACAAAAGACATGATCTTTAAAGAAAGAATTTTGGAATTTGCTATGGAAGGAATGGCATGGTATGATTTCGTTAGTCTTCATTACTATGATCCGCAAAGAGCTTACGAACTGTTGAATGCACAGGACAGAGGCTTTTATAACATCACTCCTGATGTATTTCCCAACCCTTCATTATGGACCATAAAGAAAACGCCGTGGCATACGACGGAAAGAATCATTAATGCGAATCCCGGTAATTTCTTGTTACCGATTCCAAATGTTGAGTTGAGCCAGGCGCCAAATCTTAGTAAGGAAGCTGTAGATTATCCTTAATAAAAAAAGACAATCATTTTCATTAAAATATTCCAGACAAGATGAAAAAAATAAATCAAATGATGCTTCTACTCATGGCAGTGGCTATGATAGGAACCTACGCATCGTGTAAAAAGGAAGACCTTCCCAATGGAGGCGAACCCAGGATCAAATATGTACGGGTCACAAATCCTGAGTCTTCTGATTCATTACTGGTAGGTGCAAGCCAGGGTAAACTGATCGCTATTGTTGGTGACAACCTTCAGGATGCGATTGAGATTTGGTTCAACGACCAGCAGGCCAGTCTTAATCCCACATATATAACTGCTAAAACTATCCTGGTAAATGTACCCAGCCCTATCCCCCTTACGATCAATAATAAAATGAGGATCGTTTTTTCCAGTGGCAGAGAGCTTCTGCACGATTTTGAAGTACAGATAAGCGAACCGGTGGTGAGCAATATGATTTCTGAATATGTTAATGAGGGTGATATTGCCACCATCAGAGGGGATTACTTTTATGAGCCGCTCACAGTAACATTTACCGGCGACGTAGAGGGTGAAATCGTTTCCGTTACCGATAAAATTATACAGGTTCGGGTACCGGCAGGAGCAGAACCCGGACGTATAACCGTAACCACCAATTTTGGCGCCACAGCGTCAAACTTTTGGTTCAGGGATAACCGAAATATTTTTATCAGCAGTGATCCCTATGAAGGCTGGTGGAATTCATCGTATGTTGTTTCAAATCCCGGACCCAACGATCCGCCAAAAATAAATGGTAACTATATCAGGGTTAGTAAAATTATTGGCGCCTGGAGCTGGAATGAAATAGCCGGCGGACCTGCAACTGCTATGCCTAATCACAGCAAAAATATTCCCGATGCAGCTATTACCAAGCCGGAAGATTACAACCTGAAGTTCGAATTCAACTCGATCAAACCATACAATGCGAGCACCATCAGAATTAATGCCGGAATGAATGCGGAAGACAATAATGCTTATCAGTGGCAACCTCCCTACGATTCGAAAGGCGAATGGCATACTATCGTTATTCCGTTTGAGGAAATAATATCAAGCTATGCAGTAAGACCTGTCGTGAATCCTGATGGTTATTGGACAAGACTACTGATTCAAGGACCCGGAGAGCTGGATGCAGATATTTCCTTCGATAATTTCAGGGTAGTTCCAAAAGTTCTCCCTAACTAATTTATCCAGTTTAAATCAACTATATGATCAAAAATAGTAAGAAGCGACTGCTTCCATTTTTATGCCTTCTGATAATGGGGGTGATAATTTCCTGCAAAAAGGATAACGATGCGGGCACCGACATAACAGAGCTGTTAAGCTTTGGGCCAACAGGCGCAATGCACGGAGATACGTTGCGTTTCATTGGAAATAACCTTAACAGAATTACCGCAATAGCATTTTCCGGTACAGGCGCTGAAGTTGAACAATCAGCATTTATCCAGCAAACGCCCGAGCTGATTTTGGTACTGGTACCACAACAGGCTGAAAAAGGAATCGTTACGCTCAGAGCACCGGAAGGAGATATTGTAACTAAAACTCAGCTTAATTTGCAGGTAACTTCCTCGGTTTCTGAAATAACCCCACAAGCGCGACCCGGCGAAAACATCACTATCTCGGGTAATTACCTTAACTGGGTAACACGGGTAGTATTTGCTAATGATAAAATCGTAGACACATTTGTAAGTCAATCAATCAACCAGTTGGTGGTTAAGGTTCCTGAAGATGCGCAAACTGGTCCGTTAACCATCTTCTATTCAGGTACAGAACCCCTGCAGTTTACTACTGAGGATACCTTAAATGTTACATTGCCTGCTATAACAGAGATGGCACCGAATGCTATCAAGCATAAAACAGATTTAACCATCACCGGTACTGATCTTGATCTTGTAAAACAGATAATTTTTACAGGTGTTACTACCCCGGTTACGAGTTTTGTAAGTCATTCTGCTACAGAGATCGTTGTGAATATTCCTGAATCTACACGCAAGGGAAAAATAGCATTGGTTTCCGCATCAGGCGTTGCCATTGAATCGGAGCAGGATCTTGATGTGGTACTTCCGGTTATTACAAGCATTGCGCCTAATCCAATAGATCATGGCGCTAATCTTACTATCACAGGAACTAACCTTGATCTTATAACATCAGTAGCATTTACCGGAGCTCCTGAAATCGTGAGCAGTTTTGTTAGTCAGTCTGCCACGCAACTGGTGGTTAAAGTTCCTGAGGGCACATTAAAAGGCAAACTCGTGATGGAAGTACTGAACTCTACCTTAACAGTAGAATCACCACAAGTACTTGAATTAACCGGGGGTCTGCCACCACTGGCTGATTTCAATTTCCCAATTTTTACGGATGGCCTGCATAATACATTTCAGGACTGGTCTTATACCGATGTGCATGATTTCAACAGCACTGCTGTTGTACGCCAGGGTACAACATCCATTCGTGCCGTATATGGTGGAAATGGCTACCAGGGCCTAACCTTTCATGCAACTACGGACCAGTCAACAACAGGATATACACGGCTGGAATTTTCAGTCTTTGCCGATGCAAGCCTGAATGGTAAGAAAATCCAGATCATCACCAATGGCAACTATGGCGGGCCTTCGCCCCAGGTGACTATTGTTGGCGGCGAATGGACAACCTTCAGTGTCAGCCTGGCCGATATGGGCAGCCCTGCTACCCTGTCTGAAATCGTTCTTCAGTCTGCTGGCTTTACCGGTACCGTACATATCGACCATGTAGGGCTCAGGTGAGGTAAAATATAAAAATGTTTCAGTTAAAGCCGACTCAAACTAACCATGAATGAGCCGGCTTTTTTAATAAATACCCCAGCAAATCTTCGGCTGTTAATCTGCGCATATCTTCTAAAAATCAGCGAAATCTGCGGGAAAGGCTGTTCATCTGCAGGAATATATTTTTCTTTCGATACCTAAACACTATGTCAGCTAAGAAAGCATAATATGAAACTTATGGAAACTATGTTAAATAAAGGAACCATTGCGTTGCTGATTGCAATCGCCTTTATTACATGTAAAAAAGAAGACAACTGGACGATAGGCGGAAGGGGCACTACACCGCCACCAGATGCTGTACCTTCCATGGCAACAGTTAAAGACTGGCTGGTTGATAAAAATGCAACAAACGAAACGGCCGCACTATTTTATAACCTGAAGAAAGTAGCCAAAACTAATGTGCTGTTTGGGCACCAGGATGCAACCAAGCGGGGTGTTACCAATGCTACTACACAATGGGCAAACGAAGAGCACCTGCCAGCGGTATCTTCTGAAAAATCAGATGTAAAAGAAGTTACTGGCAGCTATCCGGTGGTATACGGGCAAGACTTTCTGCACATCGCCAATTTTGAAACCGGAAACTGGTTCAATTATGAAGCACAGATTGCAAAACGGCTAACTATAGAAGCATACAACAGAGGAGGTGTTAGCACTTTTGCCTGGCATTATCAAAATCCTGTTTCACAAGGAAGTTTTTACTGGTCGGAATCTCCCGTAATTGCGGTCAGTAAGATTATTCCCGGTGGCAGTCATCACCAGGTATATAAAAATTCATTGAATACCATTGGTGATTTCGCAAAATCACTAATAGGTGCTGATGGCAAACTGGTGCCTGTCATCTTCCGACCCTTTCATGAGTTTGATGGGGATTGGTTTTGGTGGGGTGCCAGCCACTGCTCCCCTGCTGAATACAAGACGCTGTTTCAGTTTACCGTTACTTGTCTCCGGGATAGTCTGAACGTTCGCAACTTCTTATATGGCTGGTCACCAGATAAAAATTTTACAAGTGAAGCAGAATATCTTGAACGATATCCAGGAGATGCATTTGTCGACCTGGTAGGAGTCGATAATTATGGTGATTTCGCTCCTGAAGTTTCTAATACAGTGGCTTCATCAAAACTTGCTATTGTTTCCAACTATGCAAAAAAAGCAAATAAAATAGCGGCACTTACCGAAACGGGTTTGCAAAACCTTACCCAAACCAACTGGTACACTCAAAAACTACTTGCCGTACTGCAATTGAATAAGGTTGAGATAGCGTATGCATTGGTGTGGGCAAATACGAAAAACGCCTTTTGGACACCTTATGCCGGTCATGCGGCAGCGCCTGATTTCAACCTGTTTAAGAATAGTGATTATGTCATGTTTGGAGATGAAGCTCCGAACATGTACCAATTGAAATAACAATGAACAATGCGGCTTTTAATCTCCGAAAACCGGCTGTTAATCTGCGAAACCGGCTGTTAATCTGCGCATATCAGCTAAAAATCAGCGAAATCTGCGGGAAAGGCTGTTCATCTGCTGAAATATATTTTACATTCTGCAGGAAATTTATTTTTCAGAACAAAAATCAATAGAAATATCAATGAGCAATTTATTCCGAAAAGCAAGAATTAGTATACCTGCCATAATAATGATAATGGCTGGTTGTAAGGTAATACCCCCTGCGGAAACAACGGCATCAACACCTGTACAAACCATCCATACTATTGACAAAAACGCTACCACTGAAACAAAAGCGCTTTTCAGGAATTTAATGCTGCTATCTAAAAACCATACGCTGTTTGGCCATCAGCATGCTACCGAGTATGGCCATGGCTGGTCGGGAGATGCAGACCGCAGTGATGTGAAATCCGTTACCGGCTCACATCCGGCGGTGATTGGTGTAGATCTAAGCGGATTTTCCGGGCAACCGGAAGAAGCAATTGAACGGGAGAAGTCCCGTCTTCGTAAGGTAGTAGCAGACACCTATGACAGAGGAGGCGTAATTACCGTAGCGTGGCATTTTTCAAACCCTGTATCCGGAGGCGGTTTTTACTGGAAAGATTCTGTTTCACTTCCCGCAGTGCGTTATATCATTCCTGGTGGCAGTGCACATGAAAAATACAAAGCAATATTGAAAGGTATTGGCCAATGGGCTACTAGCACCCGGGGGAAAGATGGCAAACTCGTTCCTATGATCTTTCGCCCCTTTCACGAGTTTGATGGCGATTGGTTCTGGTGGGGCAAAGCGCACAGCACCAAACAGGAGTTTATAAATTTATGGAAGTTTACGGTGCAATACCTGCGCGACAGTATTGGTGTACATAACTTTTTATATGCCTTTGCGCACGACAACAGATTCAATAGTGAAGCTGAATTTTTAGATCGTTATCCCGGGGATGAATGGGTGGATATGGTTGGTATGGATAACTATGGTGATATGGGTCGTTATGGGAAATATGATACTGCAAGAGCAACCAAACTATTAAAGATCGTTTCTGATTATGCAAAGAAATCAAACAAACTGGCAGCATTCACAGAAACCGGATTAGAGTCTATCCCTAATGACCAGTGGTGGACGGAAGTGCTGTTAAAAGTGTTGAAATCCCCGGGCCTACAGTTATGCTATGTATTGGTCTGGCGCAATGACGTAACCAGTAAAACACATTATTATGCCCCTTTTCCCGGACATAGCAGTGTGCCCGATTTCCTAAAGTTCTATCAGGATCCGTATACCTTGTTTGAAAAGGATTTGCCTAAGATGTATGAGTGAAGAAATGGATAAAGCACGCAACCGAGAAACCCATTTTATAGAACGTGTTTTAACTGTTTACTAATTAATAACACTGAAGGCTTAGGCCATTACCCTACTGTTTAATATTCTCAGCAGCAATTGCAGTTGCAGCAGGTTATTGGAGCATAACTATGGGCTGGGGATCACGTTAATAAACGGCTTCTTAAGGTCAGGTATAAATAATGACTCATTTACTTATGAAGCAATTATCAAAAAAAAGAGAGATAAAAATCTCTCCTTTTCTTGTTTTTAAAATGATCTGAGTGCGCTCTTTGCCCCTGGTTTTTGCTGGCTTTTTTCCTGCTGACTCATCCCTTCGGTGATCCATTTTTCAGGTGTTTTGCCCAGAAGGTAATGATCGAAATATTCTTTTTGCCGCTTTTGATAATCAATCTGGTTTTCCTTTTTAGCCAGACCATGATTTTCATCTGCATACACCAGCATAATATGGGGCTTTTGCATGCGTCGCATCGTGCTATACATTTCTATACCCTGATGCCAGTCAACCGCCCCGTCTTTATCACCAAATGCTACCAGTAAAGGCGTATTGATTTTAGCAGCCTGATACATAGGCGAATTGCGCATATGTTCTTCCATTCTATCATACCAGGGGCCATCGAAACGGCCCTGACTGGTTTCAAAGATTTTTGAATCCGGAACACCGGAGTTCCAATAAATTGAGTTACTCATAGAGATCAGGTTTGTAAGGGGCGCGCCTGCAACAGCGGCCTTAAACATGTCGGTTTGCGTTATGATAAAGGAAGTCTGATAAGCACCCCAGCTATGCCCCATCAATCCCAGTTTATCCTTATCAACCATACCTGTTTTTAACACCTCTTCAACAGCCGGCACAACGCAATTAACCGCGCTGATTCCGGGATCATTTATTTTGTAAGTAATATCCGGACGAAAAACAAAATAACCACTGGTGGTAAAATTTGTTGTGTTATACGCGCTACGGTTATTGGGTATAACATAGTTATGTACTGTATTCGATAATTCTTCATAAATATAGGTGATCATAGGGTACTGCTTCCCGGCTTCATAATTGGCCGGATAGAAAAGCGCGCCCTGCAATTTTTGACCATCCTTACTGGTGTAGTTGATCAACTGACTTTTTCCCCAATGATATTCTGATTGCTGAGGATTGGTGGCTGCAACCTGAGACAGATCTTTAAATGTAGTTGTCACGTACAACGCCGGAGATTGATCATAATCCTGCTTCATTAATAAAAAGGTATTCGCTTCTTCTGCTTTAACCAACCGATTTATCAACATATCCTCAAAAATCAATTGATCCAGTTTTCCTTTTTCAAGCCGGGCATAACCATACTTTTTTGTTTTGTCACCATAGATCGAAAAATGAATTGGCTTAGAATCATCAATATACGGTTCTTCAAAGTCGGTGCGGTAAATGCGATAGCGGATTTCTTCCTTTTCACCGTCTGTTAGTTTCCGGGAACCTTTCCCATCCGGATTTACAGCCCAAACATTGTATTCATCATAAAGCAAAACTTCTTTATCGTTTTTCAACCATCCGCCCGTACCTACAGCAGGCCGTGAAGGCGCCGGATGGTCATCGTGAACATCCCAGAAATCACTCTTAATATTTTGAGTGATATTGGTATTGCGGCCGTTGGCAATGTTGTATGTCCACCAGTGTTTATCCTTAAAATACATCAGGTATTTTCCATCGGGTGAGGTTCTGGGAAAAGTATTGAAGCCCATAATAACTTTTTCAAACGCCAGCTTGCGTTCACCGGTATGAACATTGACCAGGTATGCATCGGCAAAATCTTCTTTAAAAGCAGGTTTGTATTTATGGTTGGTATACACCACTGCATATTTTTGATCACCGGTTAACTGAGCTAACGGGGCTTCATCTGTTGTTAAGGTTATGAACCGGTTATTATTCAGGTTCCAGGCGCTTAATGCGCTCAATATCGTATCCTGCCTCAATGTTATTTTCTGGCGGGGTTGAATTTCCGGATCTTTCCAATGCCAGATATCCAGACCGGAAAGTTTCTCCGCGGAGCTGCCTTTTTTAGCAGCAATAATCGCCCGGGTAGAATCGATGCGAGCGCTATCGGCTTTTGTTAAACTGTCACCCGGACGGCGATCATCTTTCTTAGCAAGCTCATTAAAGGTCCAGGGTTTCATACCAAAAAAGGCAGTACTCATATCATCACTTAGTGCCAGGCTTGATCCGGTAAAAATGCGCATATCCTTTGGAAAATTCTTTTCCGTTTCGGGATTGAAAATTTTAAGCACAGGCGTTTTGTAGATATTAGTATAGGTATATACCATAGCATTGTCTTCTTCGTATTTATCCTTGCGGTAACTTCTGAAAAAAGCGAGACCATCGCCGTCTTTCTGCCAGGTTAGTTTTGAGAAGCGGGCTGTATCACTGGCCAGAACTTTCAAATTGCCGGTATTTAGATGATACAATTCAATAGAATTTCCGGCGGTATTTGCAGATTCAACAATATAAGCCAGGTAGTCGCTTTTTTTGTTGAGTGCATATTCGGTTACATTGCCAATGGTACGGGTGGTACCATTAGAAAGATCTTTAACCAGCAAAACCGCTCCCTTATCTTTACTCTCTTTCGGCGCTTCCAGGTAAACAGTCAGGTATTTACCATTGCGGGAAAAGCCAAACCGGCTGATGTTTTTGATCTCTTCTTTCTTTCCAGTGGCCAGATTTAACAAGCCCATTTTACTTTCAACAGGCTTTTTCGCTTCACGCAGCTTTTCAGCTTCTTTATACGGAACTCCGATCCGATAGGCTATCCATTGATTGTCGCGGGATAGTTCGGGCATGGAGCCAAATTCAAGTTTATACGATTTATTGCTGGCGCGGTTGACGATATAGAGTGTATCATTATCTTCCTGCACTGTGATCTGATAAGCGATCCATTCTCCATTTGGCGAAAGCTGTACAGCTCCCAGGGATTGCCATTTTCCATAATCCTCAGGAGTCAGGTCCTTTTTGGTTTGCGCCAGAATTAAGGAGGAAAAAAGCAGGCCTGCCATCAGGCATAAGTACATTTTCTTGAGCATAGCAATTAGATTCTGGTTTGAGTAATAAGAACAGCAGACTTTTTCAATGCTGCCGAATTTGTTCTAAGTACCATCAATGTAACAGTACCTGATCTACCAAAGATAATATCTTGGCCAGAACAATCCTTCCGAATTATAGCTGAAATTACAGAAAAAGAAACCCCAGGTGGAAATGCATTTACTGATATTGATGAGCTTCTTAGTTCTCTGGTCATTTTGTATAGTGGTATAACGAGGATGTTAACAGCAGAACTTTGTCGCAAGAGGCCACATAATCAAATAAAAGAACTTTAGGAAAAAACTCAACTTGAAAACCGGCTGTTTTCAAAACTTAACATCCACCAACAGGTTTATTGATGGATTATAGTCAAAATAAGCAGAACTTTGCACCCGATTGCCTTTCTCAAAAGCATTCTCCATTTTTACGCCGTTCAGATTATATACTATGTATAAAATAATACAACCCGGGGTTTATTCCTGTATGCTCGCCTTAATTTTAGTTGTAAGTGCTGCTTCCTGTAGCGAACAACAAAGCAGCCCCCGAAATGAGGCTCCGAAATCCTATCCGGTTATAGAGATTCAACCCCGCACAACGACCCTACACAGTGAATATCCCGCAACGATCGAAGGCCAGCAAAATATTGAGATCAGGCCGAAGATTGACGGATATATCGAACATATTTTTGTAGATGAAGGCGCTTCCGTAAAGACAGGGCAGAAACTGTTTCAAATCTTCGCTCCACAATATGCCCAGGAAGTAAATACTGCCCAGGCGAATATTAAAATCGCTCAGGCAAATGTTAATTCCGCTGAGATGGAAGTTAACAAAGTACGGCCGCTGGTTGAAAAGAATATTATCAGTCAGTATGAGCTTGAATCCGCGGAATTCCGCCTTCAATCGGCGCGCGCCACCCTGGCTCAGGCAGAAGCAACCCTTTCAAATGCGAGAACCAATCAGAGCTATACCATCGTTACCAGTCCGGTGAACGGCGTTATTGGCAATATTCCTTATAAAATCGGCAGCCTGGTGAGTAGCAATACGGCACAACCGCTCACCACTGTATCGAATATCGGCAATATTTTCGCCTATTTTTCGATCAATGAAAAGCAGGCTCTTGAATTTGCGAGCACCACCCGGGGCGCAACCATACAGGAACGCCTGAAATCTATTCCTCCGGTTAGTCTGTTGCTGGCCAATGGCAGTGAATTTCCTCATAAGGGTCAGGTGGAAACTGCCAGCGGACTAATTAACACAGAAACCGGATCAGTACGGGTTAGGGCAACTTTTCCGAACCCCAACCGTACAGTAAGAAGCGGCAGTACCGGCACTGTACGCATTCCGGTGACGCTCCAAAATGCTCTGCTGGTACCCCAAAAATCCACGTACGAAATTCAGGGTAAACAATTTGTTTATCTGGTAACCGATTCGGCCTCGGTTAGAAGCGTTCCAATCCGGATAAGACCGGATAGCGGCGGGCAATTCTTTGTAGTAGAAGACGGCCTTAAAGCCGGAGATATGATTGTTCTGGAAGGTGTTGGCGGACTATATGAAAACATGAAAATAGACCCGAGGAAACTATCTGCCGACAGTGTTTTTAACCAGCCCATAAACAGTAGCGATTCCGCCCGATGACCGGGATTTTTAGTGACAGGAGCAAAAGAATAGACTATGTTTAACCGTTTCATCGAAAGGCCTGTTTTATCCAGCGTAATATCCGTACTTATTGTAATACTGGGTATTCTGGGGCTGATATCTCTACCGGTATCGCAATATCCGGAGATTGCACCACCCACGGTGGTGGTGTCCGCCTCTTATCAGGGCGCCAATGCAGATGTAGTGCTTAACAGTGTGGTAATCCCCCTGGAAGAACAGATCAATGGCGTGGAAGGAATGACCTATATGACTTCCTCTGCCGGTAATGACGGTACAGCCCGGATAACGGTTAACTTCAAACTGGGTGTTGATCCGGACATAGCTTCGGTGAATGTACAGAACCGGGTGAACCTGGCCACTCCGCAGCTACCGCAGGAAGTCACCAGATCGGGGGTGACCACCAGAAAAAGCCAGAGCAGCAATCTGGTCATCTTTTCCCTGTTCAGCAGCAACCCCGCCTACGATCAAACCTTTTTACAGAATTATGCGGAGATCAACCTGGTGCCGCTGATCAAGCGGGTACCCGGTGTTGGAGATGCCAGCGCGTTTGGCCGGATGGATTATTCCATGCGGATATGGCTAAAGCCCGATGTGATGGCCAGTTATGGATTAGTGCCCGCTGATGTATCGTCAGCGCTGGCAGAACAAAATATTGAAGCCGCCCCAGGCCAGTTTGGAGAACAGGGTGATCAATCTTTTCAATACATAATTAAGTACAAAGGGAGATTACAATCCGCTGAAGAATTTGGTGACATGATCCTGCGTTCTGCAGGCAGTGGTCAGTTACTGCGTTTGAAAGATGTTGCACGCATTGAACTCGGCGCCATGAGCTACGCCAGTAGTTCTACTACCAATGGAAATCCGTCTGTGGGCGTTGCGATTAGCCAGACCGCCGGCTCGAACGCTCAACAGGTGATCGAAGGAAGCTTAGAGGTTCTGAATGAAGCCGCGAAAAGTTTTCCCGAAGGCATCAGCTATGTAAATCTTGTTAACGCAAATGATTTTCTCGATGCTTCCATCAGTAAAGTAATTACCACTTTGATTGAGGCTTTCATTCTTGTGTTTTTGGTTGTGTTTATTTTTCTGCAAGATTTTCGTTCGACCCTGATTCCTGCTATCGCCGTACCAGTGGCTATCCTGGGAACTTTCTTCTTCCTGGGACTTTTCGGGTTCACCATAAACCTGCTAACCCTCTTTGCACTGGTACTGGCAATCGGAATTGTGGTTGATGACGCGATCGTGGTAGTTGAAGCAGTGCATGCCAAACTCGATAAGGGATACAAGTCTTCCCTGCAGGCAACAAAAGACGCGATGAGCGAGATCACGGGAGCAATCATTTCAATTACACTGGTAATGGCTGCAGTGTTTGTTCCCGTAAGTTTTATTTCCGGATCGGCGGGGGTGTTTTATAAACAATTTGGTTTAACCCTGGCGATCGCCATTCTTCTATCAGCCGTAAATGCGTTAACGCTCAGCCCCGCCCTATGTGCCATCTTTTTAAAACCTCATGCAGAAGAAGGTCATAAAAAAAATTTACTGCAGCGTTTTTATACCACATTTAATACGGCTTTTGATGCAACAACGGCTAAGTACAAACGATCGGTTTCCTTTCTCATCAAAAAGAAATGGCTGGCCTGGGCAGGCATTGCCATTTTTGCCTCAGGTTTTGTTTTGTTGATGCGCAGTACACCGGCAGCCTTTGTTCCGGAAGAAGATATGGGGTCAATCATGGCAGATATTGCTCTACTTCCTTCAGCATCAACTGAGCGAACTGCAGCTATCACCCAGGAAGTAGAGCGCCTGGCCAGGTCAATTCCTGAAATACAAAGTATTTTAAAAATTGATGGCAGAGGAATGATCAGTGGGGCAGGAAGCAATTATGGAATGGTTATTATGAAACTGAAGCCCTGGTCGGAGCGTAAAGACAAGGGGCAGGACGTAAAATCGCTCATCGCCCAGCTATTTGCGAAAACCAGCGGAATCCGTGATGCGCGGGTCGTTTTCTTTGCCCCACCCACCTTACAGGGTTTTGGCATTTCGGGTGGATTTTCTTTCGAACTGCAGGACCGGACCGGATCGGATATCGCCAGTTTTTATAAGGTAAGCCAGGATTTTCTATCCGCGCTGGGTCAAAGACCGGAAATTCAGTATGCTACTACCTCGTTCAATCCGAATTTTCCGCAGTATATGGTCGATATAAATGTGCCAAAAGCGAAAGAAGCCGGGCTCTCCACAAACGATATCCTGAATACATTGCAGGGGTATTACGGCGGCGTATACGCATCAAATTTCAACCAGTTTGGAAAGCAGTTTCGGGTGATGTATCAGGCAGAGCCTGAGTTCAGATCAAACCCGGAAAGTCTTAATAATATTTTTGTCAGAAACAACCGGGGGATTATGGCGCCGATAACGGGTTTTATAAATCTCGAAAGGGTGTATGGACCGCAGGCGATCACAAGATTTAATTTATTCACGTCGATCAGCATCACCGGCGCTCCAAATGAAGGGTATAGCTCCGGCGATGCGATTCGGGCAGTGCAAGAAACAGCTACACAGTTTCTTCCACCGGGCTATAGTTACGAATATTCGGGAATGACCCGGGAGGAAATGGCTGCAGGCGGGCAGACTGTATTCATATTTCTGCTGGTGATCCTGTTTATCTATCTGCTGTTAAGTGCACAGTATGAAAGTTATATACTTCCCTTCGCGATATTGCTGTCGTTGCCTATTGGCTTAGCCGGGGCGTTTATTTTCGCCAACCTATTCGGCATCACCAATAATATCTATTTGCAGATAACGCTGATAATGCTGGTCGGGCTGCTGGCTAAAAACGCGATTCTGATTGTTGAGTTTGCTTTAGACCGCCGCAGGCAGGGGATGCCGCTGATACAGGCTGCGGTAGAGGGCGCCGAAGCGAGACTTCGTCCAATATTGATGACATCATTTGCTTTCATATTCGGCCTTATTCCGCTGATGCTTTCATCGGGAGCGGGCGCCACCGGAAACCGGTCGATTGGTACCGGAGCGGTAGGTGGTATGCTGATAGGAACTCTGTTTGGGATATTTGTTATACCTGTACTTTTCGTGATATTTCAGGCATTGCAGGAACGCATCTCCGGAGCTCCGTTACCGAAAAGCGATAAAGCAATCGCTTAGGGTTATGGAAATGAACGGTCATAGCGCAATAAGAACTCTATAGAATAATTACAGGTTATACTATATTCGGTTAATGCAGAACGTTATGAAGAACCGATATAATTGGGTAGAGGAAATGCGTTGCAAGGGCTGTTACAAAAGCTGAGTAGAGAACAAAAAGCTGAACGGAGCGTCGCAAGAGAAGCTAATCAGGGCGATGCAGCCGATAACAAAATATCGGTTTTAAAAAATATGTGATCATGAAGAAAAAAATCTTTCGATACCTGCTCATTTTTTCTCTCCCCTGCTGGATACTTAGCTCCTGCAAAGTAGTACAGCCCTATCAGGTGCCGGAGGCAGAGACAGCGGGATTATACCGGGAAACTTTCCAGACAGATAGTTTTTCTATAGCTGAATTGAGTTGGAACCAGTTTTTTACAGATTCTGCGTTGTTGGTATTGATTGAAAGAGGGATTGCAGAAAATCCGGACCTGCAGATGGCCTACGCGCGGCTGGAGCAGGCTGAAGCCTACTACCGTCAAACGCGTGCGGCTTTTTTTCCCTCCCTGGATGCCAATGCGGGAGTGAATATTTCTAAACTTTCGGAAGCCCAGGGTTTTGGTATCCGAACCAGTGCCACGCAGTATCAACTTGGTTTGTCGAGTTCATGGGAAGCTGATATCTGGGGGAGATTAAGAAGCAGCCGCCGGGCATCGTTAGCTAATCTGCTGCAAACAGATGCGGCTCGAAAAGCTGTACAAACCAGGCTTGTTGCCGATCTGGCTAACCTCTATTATAACTTACTCGCTTTAGATCAGCAGTTAGCGATAACAAATCAGACGGTGGCCAATTGGGATTCTACGGTAAGCACCATGCGTGCGCTGAAGGTTTCGGCAAGGGTCACTGAAGCGGCTGTAGTACAGAGTGAGGCCCAGCGTTATGCTGCGGAAGTAACCATTCCTGATTTGAAGCAAAGCATTCGGGAAACAGAAAATACGATCAGCATTTTATTAGGACAGGCACCTGCTGCCATAGCCAGAGGGAGTTTACAAACGGCAATGCCAAACCGAAATCTGACAACAGGCGTTCCTGCTCTGCTGATGGCCAACAGACCGGATATTATTCAGGCCGAACAGAATTTCCGGTATTTTTTTGAAATGAGCAATGTGGCGCGGACGTTCTTTTATCCGTCGCTAATTATAACCGGGTCAACGGGTTTAAACGCGTTGTCTTTTGCCAATATTTTCGATCCCGCATCATTTGTAGCGTCGATTGGCGCGGGTTTAACCCAGCCTGTTTTCAATCGCCGTGCAAACCGTACGCGGCTGGAGGTGGCTCTTTCGCAGCAGCGTGAAGCCCTGCTGGGTTTTCAAAATTCGTTATTAAATGCGGGGCGCGAGGTTTCCGATGCCCTCTCCCTGCATCAGCATGCAATAGAAAAAATTGCGATCCGCTCAAATCAGATGGATGCTCTTCAAAAGTCGGTGGAGTATACGCAGGAACTGCTTAACAACGGTTTTGGAAACTATGTAGAGATCATCACCGCGCGTCAGAGTTTACTTGCTGCGGAAATTGGTGATGTTAATGACCGGCTGCAACAATTTCGGGCTACGGTTAATTTGTACCGGGCGCTGGGTGGCGGCTGGCGTTAGGGAATTAATAAATGGGTTCTGAGTTAGGTGGTGGTGACTCTGGCTAGCTTCAATACTATTGAAGTATCTCCATATTTATGAAATCGTAAGTTCAATCCATAAGTGCTCATTCTTTAGCGTAATTTGATGATGATATTGCCGTTTCAGATACTGCTTTGCTTTTAAATCTGGCTCTTCTAACGCATTTAATTCTTCATTTTGGCACATATCACCCCTTAATTTGTCACATATACAACCTGCAAATACATCCACTCCATATTACTTTTACAATAGCCTAAACCTTCAAAAAGTTCAGCCATGACTACCCGGCAAAAAATATCCATTGAAGCAACTGTTAATGCCCCGATGACTAAAGTTTGGGAATCCTGGAATGCTCCTGAACATATCATGCAATGGAACAGCGCTGACCCCGGCTGGCACTGTCCGTCGAGTGAGAATGACCTGCGCCCTGGTGGCAAATTCAGACACCGCATGGAGGCCAAAGATGGAAGTTTCGGGTTTGACTTTGAAGGTGTTTATGATGTGGTGGATCCACACAGGCAAATTGCCTATACGATGAGTGATGGTAGAACAGTTGTTACTGATTTTTCAGAAACAAACGGTAATACCTCGATCAAAACGGTATTTGATCCTGAATCTGAAAATGATCCGGAGTTTCAAATGCAGGGCTGGCAGGCTATCCTGAATAATTTCGTACGATATACTGAATCCGGTTTTTGATAGAACCTTCAATTTTTGAACTCATGAAAAAACACAAAATCATCTTTTGGGTGGCCACCCTGCTGATCGTTCTTTGGGAAGGTGTTATGCCCCTTGGAACCGTTCTCTTTTCTCCGGAAAATGTAAATCTGGGTACCAAACCCCTGGGCTATCCCGACTACTTTGCCTATGCGCTTATTTTTGCAAAAGTGCTGGGTGTAATCGCTATATCCATTCCCAAACTCCCCCCAAAATTGGTTGAATGGGCTTATGCTGGTTTGAGTTTCAATTTGATCTTTGCATTCATCAGCCATGCTGTGGTAGATCAGAATATTGGCTTTATGATCATGCCACTGGTCGTTCTGGGAATTCTTGCGGTATCATATATCTATCGAAATAAATTGTCTTTGCCCCGATTGGCTGTATCCTCAGTTTCGTTGAATCGGTAGATAATCTAAATTATTAAGTGTTTTGTTTCGCTCCTACGGAGCTGTCAGGGGGTTGGGATAAGAATACTTACTATTGACCTTTCGCGCCTCCGGCGCGTGCACCCGGCTTTGATGATATATGTTTATCGTAGCGCCTGTTAAATTGATAGTATCGTTATTAAAAAGCTTCTGATGACTGATCTATCGCTAAGAACTTATGATAAACCGCAATTGAACTTATACTGCATTAAACTGATGTCAGCTACGCAGAATCTTTTCCATCTTCCTGCCTTTGGCAAGTTCATCCACCAGTTTATCGAGATAGCGGGTTTGCTGCGTCAGCGGATTAGCAATTTCTTCTACCCTGTACCCACAAATCAACCCGGTGATCATAGCGGCGTTGGGGTGTAGTGTAGCTTCTTCAAAAAAGGTTTTGAAGGTCACTTTACGGTCGATCAGCTCCTGAATTTTCTCGGAATTGAAGCCGGTAAGCCATTCGATAACCTGATCCAGTTCTGCCTTCGTTCTGCCTTTCTTTTCCACTTTCGTTATGTAATGTGGATATACAGAAGAAAAGGTCATATCCGCGATACGCTGATCATGAGTGCTGCTGTTTTTCATAATGCTGAATTGATTTCTGTAAAGCAGTGCAATTGCACGCTACATGCGCGTAATTATTACATGCAATTATCCTTTTTGCGGTTTGGATGGCCGCACCTCTATCTTACTGGGCAATACGCGGGGATGCATGCTGAGCAGGTCTGAAACCAGTTGTCCCACATCTTCCGGTTGAATTTTCCAGGCATCCGCCTCTGTAACAGTATGGTCATTGAAATTGGTGGCTACCGAGCCGGGCATGATCGTAGTAACCTTAATATCATGCTTGCGCAGATCGAGCATGAGCGCCTGGGTGAAACCCACCAGGCCGAATTTACTGGCATTATAGGCTGTGCCATTTTCAAAGAAATTGGCACCAGCCAGACTGGCTATGGTTATTATATATCCTTTTGATTTTTTTAGCGCAGATAATGCAGCTTTAACGGTATTGAACACCCCGGTAAGGTTAGTTGATATAGTCTCTGTCCATTGTGCTTCGGTAAGCTCTTCAAAGCTAACCAGATGACCAACACCGGCATTGGCTACTACAACATCCAATTGCCCGAAATGTTCCAGCACAGCATCGATAGCCTTTTGCTCAGAGGCGGCTGAACTTACATCCGATTCCAATGCCAGAACTTTTCCGGAATCAGCATTGAGTTGCGCGGCTGCTTCTTTTGCTGCTTTCAACGAGCGGCTGGTAATGGCCACCCGCATGCCTTTGTCGAGCAGAGTTTTAGCAATACCCATTCCAATGCCTTTGCTTCCGCCTGTGATATAGGCCACTTTATTGCTTACGTCATTCATGGATCTTTATTTTAGTATTTAAAGATACTGAATGTTTGAGCAAGGCTGTAGATCACAACGAATTTTTCGAACGGCTAGGGTTTATCAAACAACGAGGCAAGTTTTTCCTGCAACTCATCTCCCCGTAAATTCCGGGCTATGATTTTACCATCGGGGTCGACCAGAAAATTAGCCGGTATCGCGGAGATGCCATATAATAAAGCGGCTTCATTCTTCCAACCTTTAAGATCTGATACCTGCTTCCAGGGCATACCATCCACTTCAATAGCTTTCAGCCAGGCCTTAGCAGTTCCTGTACCAAAACCGCATTCTGAGCCAGTAGGTCAGATAAGGGTAAATAACCGGGGTATAATGATCCATCAGGCTCGAGAACGCCTGTTCATCGCCTGCCGAAATGCCAGCTAATACTTCCGCCTCATTATGTAATACCTTATATTCCAAGCGGTCATTAAATTTGAATCGAATGTAAAAACTCTCTTCAAACTTATGCCGGAAAAGGTTGAGATTACCGCTCTTTTTGAGATTTTCTGCAGATTCCGCAATAGCATACGGCATCGTGGATTCGTCTATTTATAGAATCTGATCTTATTTCATAATCGAAACACTTCCCCAATAGAGAAATAATCAGAAAGCAGCAAATCCTGAAAGGATTACATTATTCTATAAAAATTCTTTCGCTGACCTAATACAAACCCGCTGACCGGAAACAAAAACTATTCCGCTGCACCTCCAACAGAACGGTATAAACTGATCAGGGTATTAAAAATTTCCTGCTTAAGCGTTATCTGCTCCAGTTCGGCATTCAGTACACTTCCCTGGGCCATAATAACCTCCAGGTAACTGGCATAGCCTGCCAGGTAGAGGTCGGTAGCGGTAGCCACTGCTGCAGTAAGGGTTTCCACCTCTTGCGTTTTCAATGCATATGCTTCCTGAAGATTATCCATCGCTTTTAAAAGTGTGGAAACTTCCTGGTATGCATAAACGATCTTTTCCTGGTATTCATAAAACGCATTAAACTGACTGGCATTGGCTATACCCATTTCACTGTTTAAAGCTGCACGGTTAAATACCGGTGCAGCAAGGGAGCTTGCCAATCCTGCAGCAATCGAACTACCGGATATCATCAGGGGAAGTTTGAAGGCGTTCAACCCTATATAAGGATTGAGTGATAAGGATGGGAAAAATGCTTTTCTTGCAGACTGCACATCTGCTTTGGTTGCGATTAGTTCCAATTCGGCTTCCTGAATGTCGGGACGGCGCAACAGCAGTTCCGAAGGCACGCCCTGTTCTACAATCGAAGGGATGGGCTTTTGCAGAAATACGGTATCGCGGTAAACAGAATCCGGAAATTTTCCGAGCAGATAGTTGAGGGTATTTTCAGTTTCCGTTATAGTTTGGCGAACACTGATGGCGGCGCCCTGGTTGTGCAGCAACTGTGCTTTGAATTGGCGAACGGCCAGTGCAGTAGCGCGACCACCCAGCATTTGCGATTCAATCAACTCATAACCGCGGTGCTGCAACTCAATATTACGGGCCAGAATTTCCTTCTGATCATCCAGTGCCAGCAGTGCATAATAATATTGCGCAATGTCAGCCACCAGTTGCGTTTCAACCCATTTCCGACCCTGTTCACTGGCCAGGTAACGGGCATGGGCAGCCGTATGGCGGTCTTTAAGTTTACCCCAGATATCTATTTCCCATGAACTTCTGAATCCCAGAAAAAAATCTCCAACAGGATCGGGTATGCGCTGATCTTTATCAATGTTGGGTGAAAAATTCGTATCGAAATTTCCAACGCCATCCATCGTATAGCGCCCATATCGGTCGAATCCTGCTCCGGCTACCGCGGCTACCTGTGGCAATCTTCCCGCATGTACAATACGGGTATTGGCTGCGGCCACCTGAATACGCTGCATCGCCTGCTTCACATCAAAATTATTGGTCAGCGCCGTATCGATAAGCGCCCGAAGGTGCTGATCATTAAAAAATTCATCAATCAGTTCGCGAAAATCACCGTTTCTACCGTCAACAGATTCCGGTAGCGCAAGTTCTTCAGGAAGCTGCGCCGGTTTTACGGTGGCACAACCGCTTATTAAAACTGCAGCTATAATTATTATAAAAAGTCTCATAGTAAAAAATTTGAACATCACATCATAACATCGTTTCTAACTTATCTTCAGTTCCCACCAAAGGATTTTTGTTGCCTGAATTTTTAACCTTCCACCAAAACAGATTCTCTGGCTGGTTCTGTAACAGGCTTTTGCTGGGGTTGTTTCTTTTTTTCCATAGAAGCAAACAACACATACAATCCCGGAATCAGCACCACACCAAATACGGTGCCCCATAGCATCCCGCCTGCAGCGGCGGTACCGATAGATCGGTTTCCGAATTCACCAGCACCAGATGCAAAACACAGGGGTATAAGTCCAGCCATAAAGGCAAATGAAGTCATCAGAATAGGCCTTAAGCGTAGTGTTGCCCCTTCAATAGCTGCCTGTAATACTGATAGCCCTTCTTTTCGCTTCAATTCAGCAAATTCAACGATCAGGATCGCATTTTTTCCCAACAGCCCGATTAGCATCACCAGCGCCACCTGTGCATAGATGTTATTTTCCAGTCCGGCCAGGTATAAGGTGAACATAGCGCCGAAAATACCTGCGGGAAGGGACAATATAACGGGGAGGGGCAGCAGAAAACTTTCATACTGGGCTGCCAGCAACAGGTAAACGAAAATGAGGCATATTATGAAAATGAAGATGGCCTGATTGCCTGAAAGGATCTGTTCACGTGTCATGCCCGACCATTCGACACTGTATCCGCGGGGCAGAATTTTCTCCGCGGTTTCTTCCACAGCAAGAATTGCATCATTACTACTGAAGTTTTCTGCAGCATCACCGGTAATCATAGCGGCCGGATACATATTGTAGCGCGTGATCTGCTCAGGACCAAATACCCGCTCCATGCTGATAAAAGAGGAGTAAGGCACCATCATACCTTCATCATTTTTAACATGCAGCTTCAGTACATCTTCAGGCCTAGCCCTATACTGTGGTGCAGCCTGTACCATCACCTTATACATTTGTCCGAAACGGATAAAATTGGTTGCATAGGTACTACCAATCAGTGCCTGCAGGGTATTCATAGCATTTTCAATATCAACTCCTTTCTGTGCCGCCATATCCTGGTCGAGGTGAATGAGGTATTGAGGGAAACTCGGATCGAAACTGGTATACGCTCCTGAAACAGCCGGTTGTGCGCGAAGGGTTTCTAAAAACTCATCACTCACAGCTGCCGTTTTTTGCAGATCATCTGTTTGCGTTTGATCAAGCAGCCGCATTTCGAAACCAGAGGCGTTACCAAAACCAGGTACGGTGGGTGGAGAAAAGAATTCTATACTTGCATCGGTAATCACTTTACTCTTATCCGTTAAAAGCGCGATCAGTTCATTAACCGATTCTTTCCGCTCATCCCAGGGCTTCAGGTTAATCATTGCCATACCATAGGATGCTCCGCTGATTTCACTCATCAGGCTGTATCCAGCAAGTGTGCTGATATTTTCAATGGATTCCACTTCTTTGATCAATTCTTCCACTTCCATCAGTACGCTTTCCGTTCTTTCTACAGTAGACCCCGGCGGTGTGGTAACGTTAACATAGATCATTCCCTGGTCTTCGGTTGGTATAAATCCTGAAGGAAGCAGGCTGGTAGCTCCCCACGTTGCTAATCCGAAAAACACCAGCATCAACAAGGTCGCTGGTTTGAAAGCCGCAATCCGACCTACCAGTCTACCATAACCGCTTTCTGTTTTGGCATACCCCCTGTTGAAGGCATTAAAGAAACGGTTCAGCAGATTTTTACGTTTTTTTCCATGAGTTGATTTCAGGAAGAGGGCACACAGTGCCGGCGTAAGTGTTAATGCCTTAATACCGGAAATAACGATGGAAATGGCGAGGGTAAGCGAAAACTGCCGGTAGAATATGCCCACAGGTCCCGAGAGAAATGCAACCGGCACAAATACCGCGGACATTACCAGGGTAATGGCAATCACCGCGCCGGTAATTTCCTTCATCGCCGCAATAGTTGCTTCCATTGGCTGCAAGCCTTCCTCCATCTTTACATGCACTGCCTCCACGACAACAATGGCATTATCGACCACAATACCAATGGCCAGAACCAATGCAAAAAGTGTAAGGATGTTAAAGGAGAAGCCCATTACCTGCAGAAATGCCAGTGTTCCGATAAGCGCTACCGGTACAGCAAGGGCAGGAATGAGGGTGGATCGGAAATCCTGCAGAAAGAGAAAAACGATCAGGAATACCAGCAGGAATGCTTCAATTAATGTTCTAATTACCTCATTGATACTGGCATCGAGAAATCGCGATACATCATAAGCAAAATTATATTGCATTCCGGGTGGAAAACTGTTTTCCTTCAGCTCCGCCATCTTTTCCTTGATCTGATCAATTACATCACTGGCATTGGAGCCCGGCCGTTGCTTTACCATGATAGAAGCAGACGGCCGGCCATCGGTTTTGGATGCCATGTCGTAGCTCACGGTTCCAAACTCCAGTTCGGCAACATCCTGCAAATGCACGATTCCACCATCAGCATCAGCACGTAATACCAGTCGTTTATACTGGTCGGTGGAATTGTATTTTCCGGTATACTTTAACACGTATTGCTTCACCTGATTATCCTTACCTGAATTTTCACCCACCACCCCAGGGGCCGCTTCGATGTTTTGTTTTTGCAGGGCTTCAATAACTTCTTCTGCAGAGATATTGTACGCCCGCATCCGGTCGGGGTTCAGCCATACCCGCATGGAATATTCCCGGGCACCCATAATTTCAACAAAACCCACTCCATCAATCCGCTTCAGTTCCTGCAATACATTAATGTCGGTGAAATTGTAAATGAACTCTTCGTTCATATCTTCAGCATCACTGTATATATTCAGATACAAAAGCATGCTGTTCACTTCCTTTTCAGTAATCACCCCGGCCTTGATCACTTCTTCGGGAAGTTCATCCAATACCGTTGTAACCCGGTTCTGCACGTTCACGGCTGCCAGGTCGGGGTCGGTGCCAACTTTAAAGAACACCTGAATAAGACTGGAACCATTATTACTGCTGACGGAAGTCATATAGGTCATGCCCGGAACACCATTAATAGCCCGTTCCAGGGGTATGGTCACCGCCTTTTCAGCTACGTCTGCATTGGCGCCATTATAGTTGGCCGTTACCACGACAGATGGCGGAACGATATCGGGAAATTGCGTAATGGGCAATGTAAATAGCGCCAGCACCCCCATCAGGGTAATGATGATCGAGATCACCAGGGAAAGTATGGGTCTGCGTATAAATAATTCAACCACGTCGATAAGTTTTAATACGGGCCTTCAGCCTGCATCATCGTACAAAGAAAGCTGAGCGCCCGGTTGAGCAGCATTAAAATAAAAGTGTATATCAGGCCAAAGTGAACCTATTCCGATTTGCTGACTAAAGGTGATTTGTCAGCAAAGACTGGAACGATCCGGATGCCATCGCGGATATTCTGAATCCCTTCATAAACAATGACATCTCCTTCATTCAGTCCGCTTTCGGCAACCACCAAATCGGCCACCTTCAGAGTAGGAACAAAGCTTTTCATGTGAATAGTATTGGCCGTATCGAGTACAAAGACAAAGCTCTTGTCCTGAATTTCGAGGACTGATTTCTGTGGGATCAGAATTTTACTGTTGAGCTTTGTAATAAGCTGCACTTTGCCGGAGGCTCCGTGTTTCAACAGATTGTCGGGGTTTGGGAAACGAGCACGAAAAGCCAGGGTGCCGGTATTTTCAGAGAATTCTGATTCTTTTGTATCAATAACACCCGGGTACGGATAATCAGTGCCGTTAGACAGAATAAGCGTGGCTTTCGTCTGCCCGTTTAAGCGCTTCCGAAGGTCGCGGAAATGTTGCAGGTACTCATTTTCAGAAACAGCGAAATAAGCCAGCACTTCGGTATTATCGGAGAGTGTTGTCAGCAGGGTTCCGTCAGCAATAAGGCTTCCCGGTTTAATGGGGAAGCGGTCAACGAGCCCGCTAAACGGTGCCTTAACCTTCAGATAACTAATTCGTATTTCCGCATCACGGATAGAGGCCAGCGCTTCCTGAACACGGGCCTGAGCATCAGCCAGCCTGGCTTCCGCCATTTCCAGCTCCGAACGCACGATAACTTCTTTATCAACCAGCACTTTTACGCGGTCTACTTCAACCTCAGCTATACGTGCGGCTGCGCGGGCGCTGGCCAGAGCAGCACGGGCCTTATCAAGTGTATTGGTAAGTTCCTGATTACTTAATTCAAACAATAACTGACCCTTCTGAACGAAACTGCCTTCTTCAACAAATATTTTTTCAAGGAATCCATTGGTTCGTGCACGCACTTCAACATTACGAACGGACTGAATATCCGCTACATAATTCTGATGCACAAGGGTATCGGTTTCTTTCAATTCCAGTACAGGTAACTCTTTAAGTTCATCCTTTAACTGTTCAGAGGCGGTGGAGGTACATCCGTATAATACAACTGAAAGCAGGATAACTGATAACCAATTGGTTCGCATAAATTTTTTTTTCCCGGTTTAATAATAAGAGGAGACGGATTAGTTTAATAAGCCGTCAGCAAAATGACATTAGATCATTAATCCTCAGAAGGGTTTTAACCGAAAAAGATATTTTTGCAATTGCTGCAGGAACCAGGGTTTAATATACCCGGTAGGGAGAAAATATTGCGGAGGTTCCTGGTAGGCTTTCGAACCGGAACGTATGCTATAAATAGAATTGGTACGAAGTCTTTTTTTCTTTTTCCATTGGTGGCGGTAGCGGTTATCTTCCAGAATTGGACCATCCATATCTTCCATCGCATACCAGTTCAGGCTGGGTTGATGGGAGGAGCGATTTTCAAGAATGATATTCAGAAGAAGTTCATGGGGATCATCAACGCATTCCCCGGGCAATGAAGCTGCCCTGGAGAGACCGGCTGATAAGAGGATGCCGGCCAGTATCACTACTACCCGTATAAATATGAACATGCCCCGATGAATTTTCGATTTGCAAAGGTACTGTTAAGCAGTTCAAAAGGCTAATAAAATATAAAATAAGATTTTAATGATCTTGTTTTTAACAATTTATTTTGGGAGAAGGGACCTTGTGTTTCCAAATAAGTTTTGAGTAATGTAAGAAATCAGCCGGCCCGAAAGGCCCAATGCCGTTTAGTTCAGCACAATGAATGCACAAGCCCGAAGGGGTGGCATACGCATAGCGATGGGTAAAACCCTTCGCTATAATGCGATGATTACGTTAAGCTCCGGAAATGGCAGTATTGAATCTTTAGACCGTTACCGTAGGTGCTAACTGAAGCCATTAATTGCAATTAATGCCCAAGCCCCGAGGGGCGGCATACGCATAGCGATGGGTAAAGCCCTTCGCTATCATGCGATGATTACTTTAGGTTCCGGAAATGCTAGCATTGAAATCCCGGGGCTAACGCAGGACGAAAGCCTGAGTATGCCCTTCTAAAATCTACGTTAGGCAAAAATTACTATACTCTATATATCAACGATTATCATTAAAGCAGGGGTTGTTCAGTATAACTTTTTCGATTGATACTACATTTGTTTATATATCTAACACAAATAACCTGCTTATCGGGTTCGGAATTCAATGGTTTTTTCACGGCGCTTTTTGGGTGAAATCACGGTATGGCAAAGGGCCCTCCCCTCCCCCACCTCCAACACACCATGGATAGAATGTTCAATACCCTTACCCTTAGGTCAGCCTATTGTTCTGCCTGCTACCGCTCCCTTTCCCGCCAGCACTGATCAGGAACAGTCAACCTGTTGATATGTTTCAGTATCCCAATATTACTCCAAAAGAAAAATATCAATATCGCAGAATACGCACCAACTCACCGTATTTTTCTTCCTCAGGAATGATCATTTTACCCTTACTAAAACAGTTGAATACTTCTGTAGTATAAACTATTCAATTCCTGTTCAATGCGATAACAGCTTCAGCTATTCCTTAGATGGCCCCTGCTTAACATTAGACAAAAACCCTCTATTCCCA
The DNA here is from genome assembly GCA_023409675.1 of Bacteroidota bacterium. Lineage (GTDB taxonomy): Bacteria > Bacteroidota > Bacteroidia > Chitinophagales > Chitinophagaceae > Flavitalea. The sequence goes on along the minus strand of JAEYRC010000393.1, from coordinate 45,309 downwards.
TCCTTTAAAAAATCTCCGCCAGCTTTTCCGTAAGCTTTTCACCCCGAAGGTCTAAGGCGATGATCTTTCCTTCCGGGCTAACCAGAAAATTAGCCGGGACGGCTTTTATCCCATATTGCTGCGCAACAACATTATTCCACCCTTTCAGATCCGACACCTGCGTCCAGGGCATGGCATCCTGTTCGACCGCTTTGATCCAGTTCTCACGGATATGATCAAGTGAAACACCCAGAATTTCAAATCCCTGATCTTTATATTGATTATAAGCTTTTAACAGATTAGGATTTTCTGCCCGACAGGGACCGCACCAGCTTGCCCAGAATTCGACCAGAGTATATTTATCTTTGAAGGAAGCAAGACTAACCGCTTTACCATTTATATCCTGCTGGGAAAAGGGCAGCGCCGTTTCTCCCACCTGTACCCTGCCCAGCAACTGGATCCGTTTCAATAGCGCCTTACCCTGTAAAGAATTACGGATCTCCCGATCTAGCTTATCGTATAATTTCGCGGCTTCTTCAACCGTCTTTACATTGCTGAAAGAATACAATTCATACGCGCTGATATAACTTTTGGGATTTTGCTGAATGTATTCCTTCCGAATGGTAAATTCTTTTTTATACAACGAATCCATCAACGTTTCAAGAGCGGCCGCCTGCACGCTATCCTGCTGCTGACGAAGTTCCTGGATCTGCCGGTACAACTCGTTTACCCGTTCGCGGTTGGCCATAATCCGGTCATTGAACGCGTCGAATTCCAGGGTTACTGCTGATCCGCTGAACTGAAGATCATTCAGTGAGTTTGCAGTGCCCTTAACCGTTATATCCGCATTATCGATATACATATCGAACCTGATTCTATAATCGGGTGTGAAAACCATTGCAGGAACAGGTTCATCAACCTGACCACTGAAGCGGAATTTTCCCTTTTCGGATCTTGCTGTATCAATGCGGCTGTTATGAAATCCGCCATAGGCGAGATAAACTTCTGAATCCACCATCCCCTCCAGTTGAACATCAACAGTGAATCCCTTACCGGAATTGCTATTTAGCTGGGCTTGCAGGGGCATAACAGACCAAAGTAGTATACCAATAAATAAACTTCTCATATCATTATTTTAATAGCTTTCGCTTAGTTGCGGATCACAAGATCAACAGGATTACCCGGAATGCCTTCGATGGTATTAAGGACTTCTCCATTTTTACCGGTACTGATATCCAGAAAATACAGTTTTCCCGCACTGCCGGCAATCAGCTCATTTCCATTCGGATGCAGTTTGATCATCGATACTGCAGCACCTCCGAAACTGGTAGAAAGCTCCCGCAGCTCCTCATTAAGTGGGTTGTACCGGAATATTTTATCGCCTTTGGTAAAAAAGAATACTCCGGTTGGTGTGGCTGCGATTTTTGGCATTGAACTGAACAGATCCTGGCCGATAAACTCGCGTTTATGGATTGGCGTTACCATGAACGGGCCATTGAAATTCGCAGAGAATTTGCATTCATAGATTTTCCCTGCTTCGTCACGAAGAAAGGCAAACACATCCTCACCATTGATCTGTTCAATATGCAGCAGATCCATCTGCATATTTTTGGGATCGAAGGCATCACCCATTACCGAATAATCGGTACCAAAATAGGTGGGTACACCATACAGGTTGAACCGCAAAATTTGTTTTCTGATCTTATCATACCCGATATAAAAACCGGAAAATGTTGCCATGCTAAAGTTGAATATGAACTTTTCCGAGAGTTCATAATCGCCGGGTGTTTCCAGTCCGAACATACCATACAGGGGGTTTTGATCCCAGGTAGATGTTGTTCCCGCGTAAAGTTTGTTATTGATCACTCCGGTTACAACACCAAAAAAGTTGGTTTCCATTGTACCGACAGACAACGTTGATGGCGGATCGAAGAAATTACCGCTCAGGTACATTTTGCGCTGCATGGTATTGGCATCGAGCTGAAGGCCGGGATCATTACCCTGACCGGTAAAGATCCAATAGCTTTTTACCACACCAGGATTATAAGCCTGCCTTACGGCAATCAGTTGTTTAGGTTCTGCGGGCAATTGTTCCCCATGCATGGCTTCGTATAGACGGGCCTGAACGCTGCCATCAGGCTTGATAAAACTCAGCCTGCTGATCGAATTTTCATCACTCAGCACGACCATACCCTGAGAAAATGCTGTTTTGCCATCTATAGCGAAATCATGAAAATACTTCATCCCGTTCAGGGTATCGCTGATGGTTAAGCGCGCGAAATACCGGATTGGGCCAAGACCGAAAATAGTACGCAACTGCCTTCCGGTATAGCGCTCTTCACTTAGTCGTTCGGGAACCGCAATTTTCCAGTCGAATTTAAGATGACCGGTTCCCTGCTTCATGGTAACCCCCGGATCAATAATAAGACTGTCACCCACAAATACGGAATACACCGAATCGAGTGTGGTCACCTGCGGAACTTCCGGCAGGTTATAGTCATAATTACCCAGGTCTTTATAGCATGCCGCCAGGAACATGCTGTAGCCGGCAAGTATATACAGAAGAAATTTTTTCATGATAATGTTGCTTTAATTGACCTCCTGGCCATTTTCATCAATAAAAAAGTATCGGCCTGATTGTTCATTCTTTCTCAGTTCAATCTTCTTTGCGGGATTACCTGAACTAAAAAAGTGATAGCTGGATTCCGATTGTTTTTCCAGCACATAGCCGGCATCCGGATGCTGTGCTACCCAGCTAAAGGGATCGTTCATAAAACTATTGAGTCGCCCTACATGATAGAGATTCTTCGGCGCGTCCAGTCCGTCGGTGGTCATGTGTATTGTTCCTGAACTTATGAGAAACAGTTCATGTTTAACCTGCGAATAATAAGGGCCCAGCCACATCTCCCACCAGAACGGCTTTTCCAGCTTTGCAGAAAACAGGATCTTACCCTTCTCCAGGCCGGTGATCTGTAATCCGAAATCTGGCGTTTCAACAAGGGTAAGCTGAAGAGTTACCGACTTTTGTGTTAATTCAGGATCAGTATTATACAGTATAACCGGAACGTATACTCTACCAGAATCAGCGGGCATGGTATAGGAGGCCCTCAATGCTTCATAATGTATTCCTGACAACGCGGTTGTGCCTTCGGCAATTTCCTGTATGCGAAAAGTACGATCCTCCGGAATTCGGTTGCCGGATATTCTAACCGGCAGAAAGATGGTATCAGATGCTTTGCCAGGTTCATACGCAAAGGTGTAAACGATGCTGTCGCGATCGGATGTATTTGGATCAAAATCAAAATATATGTTGTCGGGAGCATCGTAACGCAACTCTGCAGCCTTTTTACATGACAAGAGGACTAATACCGACAAAAAAGCAATAAGTATTTTTTTCATGTATACGGGAATTATCGGTTTCCAAATTCTATTTCATCGTTGGGAAGAGGCAGCACAAAAATTGTATTGGTGACCGGAAAGCTTGTTCCCCCGGGGCCGGTAATATTTTTGTTCAGCCTTTTGTACATGTAGAAGATCTGACCTTCTGCATAAAATTCTTTGCGGGCCTCATTAATTAGTTCACGGATAAACGCATCCCGTGAACCGACATTGAGTGTAGTTCCAATACCCCGGTGAAACCTGACGGTATTAAAATAATCGAGTGCCTGCTGCGGATCGGTATCGTAGCTTGCTTCTGCGGCGATATAATAAAGTTCACTGATGCGCAGCGCCGGCGCCACCACCGGATGACGGTTTTCCTGGTCGTCGCGCAAATACTTCTGAACTTCATAGCGACTCGCGGAGATGTCTATAGCCAGCCTCATCCATTCTTTGAAACGCAGGTCTTCAGCGCCAACTCCGGCGACTTCAAAAAGCGCTTTCCCCGCATTCTCTTCGATATATAACCCGGCACCACCAGCGGCAAAACGATTCAGCAGGTCCTGTTGCCGGTTTGGTATATACCAGGCAAATACCAGTTCCTTATACAGTATCCGGTCTTTCTGAGTAAGATCGGGAGTGATAAAATCAACTGTCTTAGTCCAGGGGAATTTTTCAGCATCGATCACAATTTGGGCATGCGTTAATGCCTTCGGATGGTCCTGCTTATACAGATACGCCCGGGCCAGTGATCCGCAGACCGCATAATAATTCATGCGATGGCGTCGGTTGTGGAGAAACAAAGAAGGTGAATCCTGTTCCAGCGCATCATCATCGCCAGGGTAGCCGACCACATAGTCGCTGCTGATGATCGGATCAACAGGCAGTAATAATGCTTTGGCAGCTTCCAGATCGGCAATAACTTTTTCAAGCGCTTCCGAAACCGTCGACATTGGCGTAACCTTATTGGTAAATGCCGTGACATACGGAATACCTCTTCCTGTGGGCTCAGTGATAAAAGAAGGTGCAAACAATCTCAGCAGATCGAAATGGAAATACGCCCGCAATGCAAGGGCTTCAGCTTTGATCAGTGCGTAATTTTCACTGCTGAGCAGATTTTTCTTCTCTTCAATATTTTCCAGAATCAGGTTGCAGCTGCTGATGGCATGGTATAATCCTTTCCAGATCGCATCCCGGCGACCGGTAAAACCGGCATCGGTATAATTGAAAAGAGCAGTTTGGCGGTAGGCCATGTTATCAAAGAAGCTGATAGAATAGTTTTGGGCCAGTACATCCGGAAGTCCGAAGGTGAGTTCATTACCATATATATCTCCCTGCGTTGCCCGTGAGTAAACGCCATTAAGCGCTTCTTCAAATCCTTCTGCGGTATTGAACAATTCATCCTTTGCAATATCCGACTCCGGTATTACGTCGAGGAATTTTTTACAGGAGGTAAAAAGCAGCAGAAAGCAAAATATTGTTATTCCTGTTTTCATTATAATATATTAAAAGCTTGTTTGAACAGAGAAGGTGAAATTGCGTGCAAAAGGATATTGAATGCCCCGTTCAACCTGAATGGAACTGGAACGCCAGATGTCGTTCATGGTGAAGGCAAGCCGCAAATGATTCATACCCATTTTAGAATAGATGCGTGGTTTAAAGTCGTAAGAAAGATAAACCGAACGCAATTCGATCAGATTGTCGCGCTGAACAAATCGTTCCGACGCGAAGGAAGTGCCAAGGTTAGCGATATCCTTATAAAAAGTTTTATCACCCGGCTGTTTCCAGCGCTGATCGAGTACCCGGCGGTCTACATTGAAGCGGGGATCAGCATTCTCGACCCTGTCGGCAAGTGTCTGGTTATACATATCGCCTCCAAAACGATAATAGACATTAAGCGATAACAGAAAGTTCTTATAGGCGAAGTTTGCGCCCAGAAAACCTTCAGCCTCCGCCGTAAAATCTCCTACGGGAACAATATCATTTACATCCCAGGTGTAGGTAAGCGAATCATTTCGTTTTATAAAGATCTCCTGACCATTTTCGGGATCGATACCCAGCGATCGGACGGCATAGATCGTATTCATCGACTGGCCTTCTTTGAAGCGCAGCAAGGGAACAGACCGGTATTCGTCTGTGACCTGCTGATCATCAGCTTTATCATTATACGCTTTCAGTGCATTCGAGATCCGGAGAATCCGGTTCTTATTGCTGATCATATTCGCTGTAAAAGTTGCAGTCAGATTTTTATTCTTAATGACATCATATTTCAGGTTCAGTTCAAAACCGAAATTCTCCATATCACCAAGATTATCTTTATAGGAAGAGAAACCCGTTGAGGGTGGAAGCATGATGTCGGCAAGCAGGCCTTCGGTCAGCTTATAATAATATCGGGGTGAAATCGACAGGCGGTCATTGAAAAAGCCCATATCAATCCCAACATCATAATTTTTGGTTCGCTGCCATTGCAGGTTTTCATTTCCATACTGATTAACAATAGCCCCTACCCCGGTAGAATACCAGTTGTTGCTGTAATAGTTAAAAGTTGTTTTTGACAGGTAGGGCGGGAAAGACACGGCTCCGGTCAGGCCTGTACTGGCTCTCAGCCGAAGCAGGCTAACGGCAGTATTATCAAAGATGCTTTCCTTGTGCAAATTCCAGCCCAGCCCAAGTGCCCAGAAGGGAGCCACCTTATTTTCAGATCCGAATTTTGATGAACCATCGGCTCGTATCGAAACATCCATCAGGTATTTGTTCTTCAGGGAGTAGTTCATACTTAAAAAGGAACCAAATAGCCGGTCGCGGGCGATATTTCCGCCGGGACTGCTGTTCTCCTGATAGCGATTGGCGAACCCAATATTGGTGAAGCGATCATTGGTAAAGCCGATAGCAGAAAAACTTTTACCATTATTCAGGTAGGTACGAATATTAGAGCCCAGCGCGAGATTGAAAAAATGCTGCTGAACCTGGCGGTTATAGGTGAGGGTTATATTGCCATCGAAGGCAGTTTCATTTACCTGTCCATAATCGTACCTGCCGCGGTTAGCCAGTTCATTTACCGGGTAGAAATAAAATTCATTTGCCAGTGGGGAAGAAAAATTATCAAAGGCTGAATTGATATGCGTCATACTGATCAGGGAGCGGAGCCGTAATCCCCTGGTGATATTCCACTCAGCGGAAAAGGCATCGATAAGTTCGGTATAGGCTGATTTGCGAAAACTGCTTAATCCGGCATTGTACATGGGATTTAAGATCCGTTCAGTTTGAATAGCGCCATTTGGCGTATTGCGGTTCACCCAATTGTCGATCTCACGAATCGTATTGCCCAGGGAATCCATTTTGGGATAATATGGGTTCATGCGCACATATTCGTCAAACCCGCCATAGGGCGACTCTTCAGATTTTACATAGGCGACTGTCAGCACGTTGCGGAAAGAGAACTTTTTGCTGGGGTTGTAGGTCAGGTTCATACCAAGACTATACCTGTCACGATAAGAGCCCTTCATTACACCGGGGGTAGACTGATACCGCAATTCCACACCATAACGAATAGAGGGCGATCCGCCTTCAATAAACATGGAATGCTTTTGCCCGGTTGCGGTTCTCAGGGGTTGAGAAAGCCAGTACGTATTTACGCCTCCAACCACATTCTGCATTTTACGGTAATAGATTTCATCGAGCTGATCCTGACTAAGAGCAGGATTATTGGCAGAAAGATACAAGCCGGCAAGACGTTCGTATTCCAACTTTTCGGAGGCATTCAATACATTATAATCGGTCAGATCCGGGCCCATAACATTCACTTCATAATTATAGGCAAGCTGAAGTTTACCCTCTTTTGGCGGTACGGTTGTAATTACAACAACCCCGTTGGCCGCGCGCGAACCATAGATGGCTGTGGCAGCCGCATCTTTCAGTAAGGTGATCGATTGTATGCGGTTAATATCTAGGTCATAGACTTTTTGCAGGCTCACTTCAAAACCATCCATAATAAAGGTGGGAAGGTTGACACTGGTGGCAAGGTTGTTTCTGTCGAGCAAACCCTCACTGCCTGTAGGTAATGCGGTAGAACCGCGCATATTGATGGCCGGCAGCCGGTTGGGATCAGAACCCAGCAGGTTATTATCCGCAATCTTAAAAGCGGGGTCGAACGATTGCAGCGACTGCAATACATTCAGGGGATTTGTTTTCTTCAAGTCCTCACCGGAAACGGTGGTGGTGGTACCGGTATAGCTTTCTTTGTTAATCACCTGGTAACCGGTGATCACCACATCATGCATCGGCTTTTCATTCCGGTTAAGGGTAATCGTTAGAAAGGCGCTTCCTTTAACCACTACTTCTCTTGTTTCATAGCCTACAAAGCTGACTTGAAGCACAGCGCCGGAATCGGCCTGAAGGGTAAATTCGCCCCGGTCGTTCGACACAGCTCCGCCAGTTCCGTTCTTCACCCGAATATTAGCCCCGGAAATGGGCTGACGATTCTCCGCATCCAGGATCACTCCCCGAATATCAGCCAGTACTTTTTCCATTGAGGTCGAAAGCCTGGGTGTATTTATCACCTTTTGCCGGATCACAATGGTTTTATTCACGATCGACCAGGTTAGCGGCTGATCGCGCAGGCATTGTTCCAGTACTTCTGTAAAGGGAACCTTGTTGACGCTGATGCTTACCGCATGCGCGTTTTTCATGACGCCGGCATTATAAAAAAATGTATAGCCGGTCTGTTTTTTGATCTGGCTGAAGATCTTTTCAAGCCGTACATTTTCAGCTTTAATGGTAACTTGTTGTGAAAACCCTGTGGCACTGACCTGCAAACAGGCTGCAAGTATCAACACAGCAGTAAAGTTCATCATTCTGATAGTTTGGTCGTTTACAGGCCGCAGTACCCTAAGGGCCTTGTAAAGAAGGCTAAAAATCATATTTTTGTCATGTTGGGTTTACAAGATTGTTTGCGGCTTTCGCCGGTAGTAACAGCTACAAAACATGAGGTATCCTTACATCTGCCGGAAGCGCGCCAACGCTTCCGGTTTCTTTCAGATCCTATTTTGGTTTTTCAGTTTTTTTTATTGACCAATACTTTTCCTTCCATTGCACTATGGTGTCACAATGATCCGCTTACCATCGATCCGGAAATGCACGCCACTTAATTCCAGAATCTTCAGCACTTCCGATAAATTTGTATTACGGGAAACCTCACCTACAAATCGGGCATCGCCAGGCTCCTGCTCATACAGAATTTCCACGTCATACCAGCGGGCTATCTGACGCATCAATGTTTTAAGATCAGTATGCTCAAAGGCAAAATAGCCGTTCTTCCAGGCCATCACCTGGTTTATGTCGGCCTGAGTAATTTGTATTTCTCCCGGCTGCTGCGGTATTCCGGCCTGCTGCCCCGGCTTTAGCATCACGGTTTCTCCGAATGCTCCTACCTGCACCCTACCCTCCAGCAGAGTTGTTCGCGAAACCTGTTCGTTGGAATAGGCATTAATATTAAAATGAGTTCCCAAAACGGTAACCATCGCGGAAGGCGTGCTCACAATAAAGGGTTGTGCGGCATTGGTGGTAACTTCAAAATAGCCTTCCCCAAGCAGTTCAACTGTTCTTGAGGAACCAATAAATGCAGTGGGATAACGCAAACTGGATGCGGCATTCAGCCAAACCCTTGTTCCATCGGGAAGGGTGAGCTGGTATTGTCCGCCATTGGGTGTACGGAGGGTATTAAACATCACAGCCTTTTCGGCATCCGGGGGAGCAGTATAGATCAACTGGCCATCTGCAGGCCGGAGCAGTTCAGTATTTCCCTGTGGTGGCAGAGCATGGGTATTAAGACTGTCAAGCGCAATGCTTGTACCATCTGCCAGGGTCAGCACGGCTACATTTCCTCCCGGTTTGATCTCCATGGCGGGCATGTCTTCAGTGTTAGCCAGACCTGTATTGTTATCCGACGGGCTCCGGAAATACAAATAGCCGGTTATAATAATTGCGATCAGTATGGCCGCAGCAGCGGTGATTCCCCACCATGCAGTGAATCGTTTTACTACAGGAAGTTTGTTGCTGTGAGGTGCTGCCTGATCCTGCTTTTCCTGCCGGATAACGGCCATTAGCTGCGCCAAAGAATTTTCTCCATACTGCTGCATCGTTATAGGTTCTCTGGTGATAACCAATTCGGTATTCCCTTCCTCCTCCGAATCGTACCAGTCGTGCAGTTGTTGAACTTCTTCCGGCGTTGCAACGCCTGTCAGGTATTTTTCAGCGATTTCTCTGATCTTATCAGGAATCATACAATGCTGTTTATATCATAGAGTCATGACGCAGGACCTTGTACGCAAAAAAATTAAGTTTTTTTTTAGGGGGAGTCTGGGAAGATTATGGAACAGGCACTTTCGGTCAGGGCCATCGACAATCCTAATGAACATTTATTCAAGCAGATTATAGCAAAAATATCAGCGGGGATACAGTTAGCTGATTTCTGTGGCGGCGCATAAATTCCATCACTTTGGCGGAATAGCCTTCAGCGGTACGCACCGAAACGCCCAGCAGATCGGCAACTTCCTGTAGGGGGCGGTCAAGTAGTTTATGATGAATGAAGACCAGTCGGTGTTTTTCGGGCAGTTCATTGGAAAGTCGCAACAGGATATCGAGCAATTGTTTGTTTTCCACATCAATACTGTGGGATGCGGGTATCCGCGCGTTATTAATATGATCTGCCCTTCGCCTGGCATTGGCTAAATGACGGTACACGGCGTAGCGGGTCATGGCAGCAAGATATATAGGCAATGATTGTATGTTCAACTGACTTCTTTTATGCCAAATGGTAAGAAACACCTCCTGGATCACTTCTTTGGCATCTTCGGCAGACTGAAGACGTTTATGCGCGATAAAAAATAATTTTTCCCAGTATAGGCGGTAGATTGCTGAAAAAGCTTCTTCACTTCCCGCCTTCAACCGGGTCAACAACAGCAACTCATTCCCGGTCGGGTCATCCATTGGCAGTAGTTTACGGGTTTGGCCTAAAGTAACGAAAAAAAATTATGCGATGGTTCCCGATTATAGTATTGGTGGTTATGGATTATAGCACAGAGGATTCCCACAGATGCGCGGGGATTTTTAGGCGATTTCGCCGATGAATACATAAATGGAATAATTTGCTCATTTCTGCGCTAATTTCCGGGAACCTTCAAAGCATAACCACATTTACCATCTGAGAAATCTGCTAAAAATCCATGCAGTTCTGCAGTAAATAAATCTGCAACACGACAAAACTTCTATCAACCGAACATCTGGCACAACCTGCTTAACTGTATCTTTGCGGCCGTGAAAAAAGGAAATTCTGCAGCTTACCTCGCCCTGGCCTTAGTTTGTCTTGTCTGGGGCACCACCTATCTGGCATTACGAATCGGAGTGGAAACCTTCCCGGCATTCCTTTTCTCCGCCATACGGCAGCTTACAGCAGGAACCCTGCTCTTTGGTATTTTAATACTAACCCGGAGGAAGCTCAACATCACGAAAAAGGTGTTCATCACCCAGTCGATAGCGGGCACGCTGATGATCGGACTTGGCAACGGACTGGTTGGCTGGGCCGAGATTTATATTCCCAGCGGCCTGGCTTCCATGATCACCTCCATTCTTCCACTTTTTGTCGTTATCATCAGCTATTCCGCAGGAGTTGAAAAAAAGGCCCTCAACCGCCAGATCATCGGCGGCTTATTTTTGGGCTGCCTGGGCATTGCGCTGATATTCCGCGATAACCTCGCCGACCTTACCAACCCGAATTATCTGTATGGTATCCTCGTCACTTTTATAGCCTGTTTTTCATGGTCTGCCGGTACCGTATATGCGAAGCACAATCAGGTTAGCGGAAATGCTTTTGTGAACGCGGCTATCCAGCTCAGCAGCGGCAGCGTTGTCATCTTTATACTAAGTTTCCTATTCGATGATTACAGCATGCTGTCTTCCGTTTCTATGAACAGTATCCTGGCATTGATCTACCTTATAATTGTCGGATCGCTGATCGCTTATGGCTGCTTTTTATATGCGCTGGAACGGTTACCGGCCGGACTGGTATCGATTTACGCGTATATTAATCCTTTGATAGCTATTGTACTCGGCGCGCTGATCCTCAATGAAAAAATCACCTGGCTAACTGCACTGGCTTTTGTTACAATCATTGCCAGTGTTTACAGTATCAATAAAGGGTATGCGAAACAGAAAGCATCCGCTCCACTATCCGAAGAAGGAGTTAAACTTCAAAAGACAGCGTTAAATCAGGAAGAGCGATAAGTTCGTTAATTTTATTCCCAATTACAATAATAGAATATCAGGCTTCTGAAGCTGCATCATCCAGGGCAGGTAAATTTTCCCACTGCCAGATGGTGTTTTTCGGTTGATCATCGGGTCTTGGTTTCGGACTGCGAATTGTAAATACAGGATGGAAATCCAGCGCTTCAGGAGGCATTTCAAAGTGAAGAATGTCGCGGTACCGCTGTTCATCCAGGTCCGTTTCCACCCATTCCATAGCCACATCGAAGGGCAGCATCAACGGCATTCTACCTTTATTTTCTCCGCTGTTATGAATCCGGGCCATAACCGCATTGGCACTGCGGGTAATAAGGGTGAAGGTCCAGCGCTTTATCAATTCTCCTGTTTCCCGGTCAGGCAATTCTGCCACAGAATACAGCCCGGGAATGAAGAAAAGCGGCTCCGACTTCAGACGGATAAAATACGGCACTTTCTTTTTCCAACCTTTAATTTCGCGGTGCTCATAGAACCCCGACACCGGAATCAGGCAGCGCCGGTTTCTGATCTTGTACCAATAACTTTTTGTATCCTCCAAAATTCGTTCGCTGCGGGCATTGAGCATGCCGGAGCGATTTCTGACCCAGGCCTTTTCATCTTTTATATAATAGGGAATGCAGCCCCATTCCATTGAACGGCAGTGTATCCGGTTATCGTCGCGGTTAATATACAATACCGGGTGAAGTCCGAATGCATGCCCCATGATATGCACGCCGTCGAAGTTCAATTCCAGTTGCTCATCAAAGATCATGTCGGGAAAATAATCACTGAGCTGGGGAATATCGATGGTAAAGGAAATGTCGTAGCACATGATCAGCTGCTTTCTATTTCCGTGAATTTAACTCTTAAAGTTTGTCCGGAGAATTTCAGCACGATAAAAAGTTCGCCAAAGATTAACTGAAGCGAGGGCCGCAGCGAATGGGCGCTGCCAATGCGCCAACTGGTCTTTTGTTCTATATAACGTTTTAAATGGGCTGAATACTTTTTGTTGATGTGGGTTTGCAGTTTTTCCATATTGTCGACCACCGCCCAGAAGAGCTGATAGTCTGAATCTTCCTCCATCATCCGATGCAGTTTTTCCTGATGCACCGGATTATTCATATCAATCACTGCCCGCCAGGGATCTGTTTTCAGGGCATCCCAATGCGTTTTGGCCATGGCATAATCGGAATAATCCGATAGCAGCAGAGATATTTTCCCATTCTTCTCGCCAGGCGTTGCTGGCAATTGTCGGGTATTGGTCTGCGTTACAAGGTAGGATTTCTTCATAGCCAGCAGCCGTTTCAGGAAAAAAGGGTTGAATGGGAGAAAGGGCTGTTCCATCAATTGTTGATTTTTAAAAGCTGTTGCATATTGGTGGTATAGGCTTGTGACAAATGTTCGGCCCGGAGGCGATAACGTTTTTCAAAACCCTGTGTTGCCATTCGCAGCGTCTCTTTTCCCATCGCTTTATTGATCGCGTCGAGGGTATCCATCATGCGTTTATCACGAATACTGTTCGCCGTATCAAACAAACTGGTCTGCACTTCCGTTTCTGGAATCAGGTCCATAGCAATTAAGCCGGTTTTCTTAAACTGATAATTCGGTTTATAGATCATTCGCAGTCCGTTTAACGCGGATTTTATGATTTCCGCCGTATTATTTGACGCGCGTTCGAGCTTAATGCGGATGCTGCGCATGTATTGTGGCTGTTCGCGGTTATGGGGGTTGGTTTCCAGAAACACTTCCAGCATCCGGCAACAGCTCTTCTGCGTTCTTAGTTTGGCTGCGCAGGTTGCCGCGAAATTCGCCAGCGCTTCGGCCACATCGGCATGCGTGGTTAAGGGTGAACCGAAAGACCGTGAGGTGCGAATATTTTTCTTATCAGCCGGTTCAAACTCTGGTTGTATGGAAGGCATTCCCCGTAATTCATGCAGCAGACGCAGGCCTACAACACTCATATTTCCCCGAACCCAATCTTCCGGAGCAGTGGCAAACTGTTCGGCAGTTTCAAATCCATTGCGCTTTAAAAAAGCCGCATACTGACTGCCGATTCCCCATATATCGCCAACCGGTGTTGCCGCCAGCATTTCATGGATGAGCTGATCATTTGCGGCCCAGAACACGCCGGTATCGCGGCACTTTTTTTTGGCATAGCGGTTCGCCATTTTGGCCAGGGTTTTTGTGGGTGCAATGCCGACAGAAGTGGGTATGCCGATATAGCGTAAAACCCTGCGGCGCATGTTAAGCGCCAGTTGCAGGAGATCGGCATAGGGCAGGTCGTGCAGATCAAGAAAGGTTTCGTCGATTGAATAGATTTCCATCCTGGGACAAAATCCGCCCAGGATCTGCATCATGCGATCGCTCATATCGCCATAGAGGGTATAGTTGGAACTGAATACGGCAACCTGGTACTGGCGGATAAGGGGTTCGATCATAAAAGCAGGCGTGCCCATACCAATGCCCAGTGCCTTGGCTTCATCACTGCGGGCAATGGCGCATCCATCATTATTGGATAAAACAATAACCGGCCGCCCATTAAGTTTGGGATTGAATACCCGCTCGCAGGAGCAGTAAAAATTATTGCCATCAACTAAAGCATACATCTTCGAACATCTTTAGGATCGGTTATGATTGCTGTTACCACTCCCCAGATCACCAGCTCCATGTCGCCGGTGATCTGAATTTCAGGGTATTTAGAATTGGCAGGGATGAGCCAGCATTTAAAATCATTCTTTTTCAAAAATTTCACCGTGAACTCACCGTTAACCACGGCCAAAACGATATCGCCGTTATTGGGTGAAATGGAGCGGTCAATGATCAGTTTCGCCTTCGGCGGAATAAAGGCATTAATCATAGAATCACCGGTACATTCCACCATGAAGGTGGCCAGTGGATGCGGAATCAGTTCTTTATTCAGATCGATCCGCTCTTCAGTATAATCCATTGCGGGAGATGGAAAACCCGCCGGAACGGTCATGGGAAAACTGTTTATCATAATAACGGGTTTAAGCCTGCAAATTAGTGCATTTTGCTAAATATTTTAGTATTTGGGGAGAAATTGGATCTTCCAGGGGGAGGACCGGAAAACCTTTTTAGACTTTTTTTCGCCTATGCGATTGGTCTCCATGATTTAAACTAATTTTAAATGAACCGGAATTTTAAACCGGCTTTTGGATGTACGAGTTGTTTTTCCGGCATTTTAATGAAAGAGTTCAGCTTACCCACCAGGAGGAAGAGGAAATAAAGCATTTTCTTAAGCCCAAGAAGTTGCGCAGGAAGCAATATTTACTTCAGGAGGGGGATGTATGCAAAAACATTGCTTTTATTGAAAAAGGAGCCCTGAAAGCCTATACAGTGGATGATACCGGAAATGAACATATACTGCAGTTTGGATTGGAGGGTTGGACAATTTCCGACCTCTTCAGTTTTATAACCGGTGAGCCGGCCACCTATAATATTGATGCCATAGAAGATTCGGAACTGGTGCTGATCAGTAAGACCGCGCACGATCAGATGCTTATTGAATTTCCCAAATATGAAACCTATACCCGAATTAACATAACCGGTGCATACCTGGCTATGCAAAAACGGTTAATGTCTGTTATAAGTTCGCCTATTGATGAACGTTATGCGCAATTCATTGCGCTGTATCCTGATATTGTTCAACGGGTTCCCCAGCATATGATTGCTTCCTATATGGGGCTTACGCCGGAAACGCTTAGCCGGGTGCGAAAGCGGATTTCTGCAAAATAAGCTTAGCCTGCAGGCCGATTTAAGAGAATTCCTGAAACTACATGGCTTGTCTGAAATGAGCTTTGCGCAATGCTAAATATTCCGCCTGCAGTCGGACATTTCATAGCACTGAAAGGCAAAATGTAATTACATAGGCAACAGTCCTCTGTATACAGGAGAATTCCGGACATAAAGCAGTCTATATAATGTTACTATTGCCTTTAACCACTGCAGTTATATTCATCCCCATCAGGATTTACACATTTCTCAACCCTGAATGATCGTTACTTATCAGTGTCTTTTATTACACTGTGTTTTTTCCTTTTATAGTTACAAGGTATAGAAATAGTTTTTCGCATTTCATACGAGTTCTACTAGATCAGGAGCAATTCTGTGGTATGTGTTTTTCTGAGTGAGTTTTGTTTTTTAGTCAATACCAAAACCTGTTTTAAACACATTGCAACAGTTCTTTCACCGCAGTTTTTCCGTGATTTAACGGTATGGCACAGGGCCCTCCCTCCCCCACCTCCAACACACCATTTTTCAGAATGAAATTAGCTTCCCTGATGGGTCAGTACTTCCGCTCTGCCTTTTACTATCCCCCTTCCCACCGGTCCGGATCAGGAACAGTCAATCGTTGATATGTTTCAGCAAATCAAAACTATCCAACCTGCTCCTAACAACCCGGTAGTTTTCATCACCATAACAATGTATTTACACCATTACAAATTTGGACACATACCTCCTCTCCTATCGCCTTGCTGGCATACCGCGCGAACAGCCGGCAATTAACAATCTATATCATTCCCCTGTCTCCGTCCGCCAATAACAATTCTTTAAAAATTCAACAAGTGGATCCATCTTTCTTTAAGTTAAGCTGATCTTGCTGCGCTTCGCCTAGTCATTGATTCTAATCAACATAATTACTTGCTTCAAGGCAATGGATAAGGCCTGTATGCCGGTCTACCTTTGCATGGTCAGATCGGAAGAAAATGAAAACAAAACAAACCATAGCGATAATCGGAGCAACCGGCAACATGGGTACAGCACTGGCCCATCGCCTCGCAGCGGGCAATTACCGGATATTGCTGAAAAGCGAACTTAACGGCAATGCAGACGCGCTGAAAACAGCTATCCGAAACAGAATGCCGGAAGCGGATATTGAAATCGCGACCTGCTCCAATGAAGCCTGTTGGGAAGCGGATATTATAATTCCTGCAGTGGCCTATGCAGCCCAGCATCTGGTTGCAGAAAAGATCCGGGAAGTGGCCAATCAGAAGATCGTTCTTTCCATTGCGAATAAATATGACGAAATAAATACCCGTTCGTTAACGCCTGAAGCTAATAGTGCTGCAGAGGAACTGCAACAATTGCTTCCTTATACCAAAGTGGTAAGTGCGTTCAATACCGTTTCTGCTCAAACATTTTTCAGCACTGAACATAAAGCCCAGCGACCTGATGTTTTCCTTGCCGGAAATGATCGGGAAGCCCTCGGGGAGGTGGCTGAGCTTACGGAAATAGCCGGGTTTAATCCGCTAATTGCCGGTGACCTTAAATACAGCAGAATTCTGGAACAAATGCATCAGTTATTGTTGCAGCTGGACAGGCAATATGACTTTCGGCAAACCGCAAGTTGGAAATTAGTTCATCACTAATTAAACTATCACTATAATAACGATTTTATAATAAACAATTTAACAACCGCACAAAACACAAAAATTATGAAAAGGTTCTTTTTATTTCTTGCAATAGTTGTATCCTTAACCGCTTTTACCGGCGCTTATACCAGCTGGCAAAATGATGACGCGCATTCACAACTAAGCTTTACCGTTACTCACCTGGGCATCTCTGATGTGTCAGGAACATTTAATGATTTTGATGTCAGCGTTCAGTCTTCAAAACCTGATTTTAGCGATGCTGTTTTTGAACTTGTCGTAAAAGCAAACTCCATTGATACCCGTGTAGAAGCCCGGGATAACCACCTGAAGAGTGCCGACTTCTTTAACGTAGAGCAGTATCCGGAAATCCATTATAAAAGTACATCGATTAAAAAATCCGGTAAGAACAAATACGCTATAACAGGGGATCTAACCCTGCATGGCATAACCAAGTCTGTAACTATGGATTTGCTTTATCGGGGAACAATTGAAAATCCGGGTAATAAAAAACCCACCGCAGGTTTTCAACTCATCGGAGAAATTGATCGCCGTGATTTCAGCCTGGGAAATGATTTTCCACCCCCTATGATCAGCAATATCGTGCGCATTAAAGCGGATGGAGAATTCACCCGCTAATACAGAAGCTTAGAAACCAAATTATATCATCCCCGTACATGGTAAATATTCCGGGCCGATTACATCCACTGTAGCAGGCCCGGATATCTTCAACCTTTTGTTCGAATACGGATTATTAGTCCACCTTCAATTTTAAAGGAGGGATGTTTAAAACTTATCAAATGACAAATAAATTATTTCAACCATCACCATCTGCCTGGTCAATAGATACAGCACTTCTGATTGCCCGTCTGGGTACCGGCATCTTTATGCTAACACACGGCATTCCAAAACTAAATATGCTGTTGTCAGGCTCTGCAATTCAGTTTCCTCCTGTATTTGGCTTAAGCGCAGAATTGAGTTTAGGCATGGCAGTCTTAACGGAAATTGGATGTTCCCTCCTCCTGATATTCGGTCTTGCTACCCGCTTAGCCGTCATTCCACTGATCATAACCATGCTGGTGGCAGCCTTTGTCTTTCATGCCAACGATCCGTTTTCCATGCAAGAACCAGCTCTCCTATACCTGATAGGGTATAGCGTATTACTCATGAGTGGGGGCGGAAGGTTTTCGGTTGATTATTTAATTCACCGGAAATTAGCCCGGGCCTAAAATTGAAACTATTCTGAATTCTAACGGTCCCACCAAACCGGAGCACCCAACATATCATCATTTCCCTGCTTAGACGTATTTTCATTATTCGTCATACGCTCCGTTTCAGGATACATTAAACGAAGGGGAAATACATCCGCCGCGGAATATTCTTTTGAGTTTGGAATGGATGGAATACCCAGCCTCCGGAAATCATTCCATCCCTCTATGGAAGAAATACTGTTCAGCGCCAGCCATTTCTGCTCAATAATTCGCCCGATCTTATTGTTCGCCGAATTAAGGTCAACAATGGATTGTTCCAGATATGGGTTCAGCGATTCTGCAGGTACCCCAAGATAACTGAAGGATTCCCGGATGGCCTGGTTATAAAATCCTTCCGTTGTTCCGGTAGTGATCCAATTGCGTTGAGCAGCTTCTGCCTGCAGGAACAAACTTTCAAAAGAACTCATCAGCACCGCATCCTGTGTCGGACTTTTGAATAAACCCGCGGCTGCACCACCATTTTCGGCAGGCCCTTTGAAGGCGGAAGTCTGATTTCGACTATAAAGCGGGTCCACATCGGGATTACCAAACTGAACGCCATTGAAGCTTCCGTTCACGGATACGTACAAACGCTGCAATCGGGGGTCATTTCGTGTATCATACTGCTCTAATACAAAGCTGGTTGGTCGGATATCCTGGTAATTGGCTGTAGCCACGCCTTCTACATTACGGTAGTAATTCTCCCAGAAAGGATTGAGCTTTCCATTGGAATTAAGATAACCGGGATTGATCAACGCATGTTCTCCGGCACCAAGAAAACCGCTGCCTTCCTGTTCGATTATCGTAATCTGTTCACGGATATAGGCCCCATTTCCCGTTTCACTCTGGCGTATCAATGCCCGCAATTTCAGGGTATTGCCAAACTTTTTCCATAACAGGGTGTTGCCCTCAAAAAGTACATCATCCTTACCCGGTCCTGCCCCCGGCATCGCTGAGGCAATGTCATTTATTCCACGCGTAATAAGGGCAATGGATTTTTTATACACTGTCTCCCCCTCTTCATAGACCGGTGTGGTGGTCCGATTTGGCTTAAGTGCATCATCAAAGGGAATATTATTATAGAGATCTACCAGCCGCAAAAAATGCCAGCCCTGCATGATACGGGCTATGCCGGCATAAAATGAAAAACCTCCTGATTCAGCCTGATCGATGATCAACTGATAATACAACAGGTTATTAAATCCTTTTTCCCAAACCGGAATACCATCGCGCTGATGCCGGATCGCAGGGCCGTTATAGGTTTTCAGATCGATAAACATACTGATGCCTTCATTGGTGGTACCCCAGTAACCACCCCAGAAACCGCCAATCTGGTTGAGCTGAAGGATTTCCTGGTTAACGGTGCTTACCAGTGCCGCTGGTAATTTGGCGCTGAGGGGTAAGGTCTCAGACACCGGCGCGTTCGGATTCGTGTTCACATCGAGAAATTTCTCACATGAACTGAAACTAAAGGCGGTTAATAGCGCTAACAATATGCTGGATGAAAATTTCATTCTACTATATATATGCGATGAATTAAAAGGTGATGTCGAGGTTTATGCCGACAGTTCTGTAGGGCGGAACCTGGCGAAAACTCAGGTATCCGTCGGTGTTATTGTATAAATATTCCGGGTCACCATAGCGGTTATCGGCATGACGAAGAATAAAGAGATTGGTGGCGATTAAAGCTATGCTGGCCTCCCGGATAAACCTTCCATTGCCAAATAACTGCGGCGAGAAAGTATAGCTAAGATTCAGTTCCCGAAGTTTAAAAAAATCGGAGGGTGCAGCAGTATTGATCTGCACTTCACCCTGCTTGCTCCAGAATGCTCTTCCACCACCGGAGGTCTTCAGGTCGGTGTTGGCCTGGTATTTTCCATCCTGCAGTTGAACTACGGAATTTGGCCATACGAAAGGTTGCCGATCGTATGCTGCTGTACGTGGATCAGTACCTGCCGCATACATGGCCGGAACAATTTCTGAGTATAACCATCCACCCATACGCCAGTCGAACTGAGCGCCTAACGCGAAACGGCCTATGCTGAGCTGATTGCTGATGCCCATCTGAAAAGGCGGAACCAGGGTTCCAAGATGAGTATTATCGGCAGCGATCAACGGATCACCCGTTGCGGCATCCACCACTACCCTTCCCTGCGGATCGCGCTTATAATCGCTGACCAGCAGGCTGGGAAACTGCTGCCCGATAACTGCATATGACTGCCGGAAATTATTGATACTGTTCAACCCTTCATACAATTCACGCACGCGGTTATCGATATGCGTGAAATTGAAGCCCAGGGTCCAACTGCTCTGCTGCCGCTTTATCAACTGTCCCGACACAGAAAGTTCTATAACCCGGTTCGTCAGCCTTCCGGCATTTACGCGGGCTGAATTATACCCGGTTGAGGACGACGTGGTGGCATTGAAGATCTGACCTTTAGAATCAGAATAGGCATAAGCGCCTTCCAGATGCAACCGGTTATTCAACAAACTGATCTGCATGCCGGCTTCATAAGAGGTAACGAATTCCGGCTGTATATTGGCGTTAGGATTGGTAAGACCGGGCAGAAATCCCACCATTCCCCCAAACGGAAAACCATTCTGCTGTGTATAGGCATTATTCAGTTGGTAAGGCGACAGGGTAACATTACCGGTTTTATTCCAGGATGCATACAGCTTGGCATAGGATACAGCCTGGCTGTTGCGCAAAAACTCAAGGGCATCACTGGCGATAAAGGATAAACTGATGCCCGGATAAAAATAGGATCTGTTCTCGGGGCTCAAAACCGAAACCCAGTCATTACGGCCGGTTACAGTGAGGTAAAGAAAATCATTATACCCTATTGTAAGTTCTCCGTAGGCTGCTGCGGAGCGGTATTCCGTAATTCCCACCGAACCGGTTAACTCTCCTTCCCGGCTGTCGGGATTGAGGATATCCGGATACAATAAATTTCCGGCGCCGATACTGGTTTGTTTCCGGTTATCGCTGCGGATGTTCTGGCCCAGCAACAGATTGGCTGAAAATCGGTCAGTTTTCTTTTCAAAATTAAGAATGAGATCGCTGTTGATGCGCTGGTAACTGTTCACCCCATCGTTAACGCGACCCACTGTATTTCTTGTTCCCGGCGCTTCAAATTTGCGGGTGCTGCTGCGGGTTTCATCCTGCATCGTATACAGTCCGGCCCGGTATAACGCTTTAAACCAGGGGGCAAAAGTGTAATCAAGTTCTATTTTGCCGTTCAGGGTCTGCTGGCGGCTTTCATCTCGAATATTATCGATCAGGAAATACGGATTGCGAAGCCAGCTACCCTGACTGGTGAAATAATTCAGCGGATTTCCCGGTGAATTCGGATCATTCCAGTCTTTCATCATACTGAAATCATAATTCGCGGGTAATCGGTAAGCCCCTACCCACGGACCATCGGGAGTGGTATTTTTATTGTTATGGATATAATTGAGTGCATAGGATGTTTTAAGTGCGCCAAACTTCCTGGAGCCATTAAAGCGTAAACTGGTCCGGTTGCTTTTATCATTTGGAATTATTCCCTTAATCGCGACATGCTGTCCCGACATGAAATAAGTACTACGATCATCACCTCCGGAGAACGACAGGTCATATTGCTGCGTTAAGCCATGTTGAAATAACTCGCGGCGATTGTCTTTTTCCGGAGCGGCATACAGCAACTGAGGCTGCGTACCATCGGGAAGCGGAAGTCCAAAATCTTTCATAGTGCCATCGAATTCAGGTCCCCATGACTCGTATTGGGTTGGATCATAAACGCCATTATTCCCCTGACCGTAACGCGTTTGTGCCGGAGGTAGTAAATAGACAGATGACAGGGTTGAAGTATGGGAGAACCGAACCTGTCCCGCGCCCTTCCGTCCACTTTTAGTGGTGATCATGATGGCACCATTCACCCCTTCCGATCCATACAATGCAGCAGCATTGGCGCCTTTCAGTACTGAAATACTTTCGATATCGTTGGGATTAAGCCTGCTGATATCGGGGATAGGCATACCATCAACTACATAGATCGGTGCATTCGGATTCCGGCCATCGATACCCGCGCTGCGGCTCAGTGACCTGGAGCCGCGAAGGTTGATCTGAATTTGTGGATCTACCTTACTATCGTACATGTTGATACGCAGCCCTGAAACTTTTGAGGTTAATCCGAAAAGCGGATTAACGGTCTTGCCCTGATTCAATTCATCATGCCCAACCACCGTTGCGCTGGCGCCGAATTTCCTGGCGGAACGCTTGATCCCCAATGCGCCGGTCACGATCACTTCCTGCAATGTTTCCTCGTCTGGCGACAGGGTAAACGTAACCGGAACATCCGTATCTTCCTGAATTCGGATTTCCGCTGAGCGGTAACCAATATAAGATGCCCTGATCAGATCACCTTTCTGAGCCGGAAGCGTGAAGCGGCCTTCTGCATCGGTAAAAATGGACTTTTCAGATCCGTTTATCGAAATGGTTGCCCCTGCCAGGGCTTCCTGTTTTGCATTTTTTACGCTGCCCTTCAATAAAATCTGCTGCGCGGCCAGCGGAGAAATTCCGGCTATAAAAACAACGATCAGTAAAACCCTTGAAATCATCCTGTCTGTATTCATGAAACAATCAAAATTTGATGATGCAAAGGTGGGTCAGGAAAATTTCTGAACTGGGAAAAACCCTTTCGCAATCGGGAAATTTCAGGCTGAAAAAGTGCATCTTTTCCGGATTAGGCAGGATTTTTCCCCTTTGTGAAAACAGGTACATTATATTTTTTGTATTTACAGCCAGTTTAAGAAAACAGCACCCGATTGAGAAGAAAGAAATGGTAGATGAGATATTTGCAATTTCCATCAGCGGGTTAACCGGAGTAAAGAAATCCGATTTGGATGGTAAGCTTCGGAATTTTGATGGAGTTCAGTATTTCTGATGTTTTTAATTCAGGGGCAGAAAGGGGGTTGCAGGATCGATGAATGATCTTTATTTACATATTCCATTTATTGACCCCAATCAACGTGATGTGTTGCCGGGCCATAAGATTGGAACTATGATGAAATATATACACAGCATACAATAAACGGTTACAACTCATGTAAGCCGCCGCATGTTTTACTATTGGTTAAGCGATTGTAATGCTGCAGATTCCGCAACTACCCGTTCGCGCACACTTCTGACCTTACGGAAAATTGGGACGTAGAGAAATAAATAGGTCCAGCATTTCACTTCCGCATAGAATTGTTTTCGATCCGGTGCAATAAATGCAGCTTAGCGGACAAAAAGTTTTTCTACACGAACTTCATCACCCTGCTGATAGCGGAGAAGGTATAATCCGCCGGGAACACCAGACATATCCAGTGATATCTGTTCCCTGACTACAGTCAGTTTACGAATTACTTTCCCATGCACATCAGTAATAATAAGGGTTCCGGTACCGTTGTGAGTTCCACCTATGCGAATGGTAGCCACGCCCTGAACCGGATTGGGATAAACAGCAACCTTAAGCTTTTCGCCGCGTACCCGAACGGTTCGGATCCCGTGACTTGTTTTCCTGCCATCCAGATCATATTGCACCAACTGATAATAGTGCAGTCCGGGTACAGGCTTAACATGCGATGCAGTATATGTTTGCAGAACAGTTGAATTCCCCTTCCCGGGAACCGTTAGAAGGTGATGAAAGTTTCTGCCATCGAGTGAGTGCAGAATTTCAAATCGTTCATTATTCAGCTCGGTGAGGGTTGACCATTCCAGCACGGTATTTTCATCATCGCCTATACGGGCAATGAATTGGTTAAGGGTAACCGGAACGGCACTGTTTACCGTAAATTCTGGAATACAGGGATCCAGGTTGGCTGGCAGGGTGGTGATACCGGAAACCGACCAGTTATTATAATCATATATGGCTGATCGCAGTGCATCTGAGCTGCCTTCGATCAAAAGACAATCGTACCGGTAACCGCTATAGATCACACCTGTTCCGGGATTGATCACGGAAACCGCGTTTACCCCATTCACCAAACCTGCCGGAAGCATGGAAGAAGCGGGTTCATCGGGAGGATTTTTATGCCAGCCATTGATACTGCTGACGGCTTCATATGGGTTGCCTGACTGCAGGCTGCTGGCTGTAAACTGTATAGCAGTAATAAAGGTTCTGGTCGGATTATTCCAGACATTATTCGGGGTGGTATAGCAAAGAATCTGATCACCGGCAGTATTACCCTGCCGCATCAGCACCATACCCTTATCCTCAAACGCTGTAGTACGGGGAAATGCGGTAGTACCGGTCGAAAATGAGCCGGAAACAATGGCATCAAATCCGTCAACCATTCCCATAACCTCCGTAAAGGTGACGACGGTACCGGCAGTAAGGGTTGAGGTCAGTGTCAGGGAGATAACCGCATCCCGTTCAGTGGATGGTGTAAAAAAATCACCGGTTTGATCATTCCAGCCGGTGTTGGTAAAGAACAACACGGTTCCCGCAGGAATATCCTGTAACGCCGCAAAAGACCATGTACCATTGGTATTTTCATAGAAATTGAAGGCTTCGTCACAATTAAAATTCACGGATGTGAAGACTATGGAACCGGGCTGTAACTGAGCACGGGCAGACAGTATACCAATAGATAATAAGCTTATCAGGAGTAAGGATCGCATCATCAGGCAGTTTATCAGTTCGGGTAAAAACAAAAGACTAAAAATAGGGCATTTGCTTAAAACCCCGGCTCATTTGTCTTGTTTATTTTTCGTGCAGGATATTTCGCCACCAGGTTTGGGATACATGTACAACAAAAATTCTTTGGATAATGTAATTTATCCATGAAGCGAAAGCGGCGACCGCATATAGGGCACGGGTATACTCATCGCGAAGTTATCCATGAAGAAACATCAGACCAGGCCTGCTTCCAAAGCCTCTCTGACCAGCCCGGCAGCGTTCTTTACCTGTAGTTTTTGCATAAGGTTGAAGCGGTGACTTTCCACGGTTCGGATACTCAAAAACAATTGTTCCGCTATTTCCTGATTGCTTTTTTCTTCCGCTATCAGCCTGAGCACTTCTTTTTCCCGACGTGTTAAAACAGGTCGGTAGGCAGAATGTTTTATTCCGGTAAGGGATTCACGAAACAGTTTTGCGCTAAGTTCGGGTTGGATAAATTGCTCATACCCTTCATATACGGTTTCTATTGCCCTCACCAGCATAGCAGGCTCAACAGTTTTGAGCAGGTAACCACGGGCGCCATTCCGGATCATATTGGTTACAAACTGCTTTTCTTCGAGGTTCGAAAGCGCCAGAATTTTGATATCGGGATATCGGGTACTGATCTGTTTACACAACCGGATACCATCCATGCCCGGCATCTGGATGTCCATAACGACCACATCCGGTTTCAGCAGCTTCAGGCATTCCAGCAACGCTGCACCATCGCGGCAACTGGCCATAACTTCAATATGTGGTTCAGCATAAAGGATGGTTTCTAATCCTGAAAGGATCAGTTGATGATCATCGACCAGTATTACCTGTATTTTTTTCATGATGCCAATTTTTGCAGTGAAGTATCGAATTCAATATATACGGAACACCCCTTACCGGGCGCAGCACGCAGGTCGAGCCTGCCATCCAGTGCGGCTACCCGCGACTGTAAGCTGCCTAATCCCATGCCTGCACCCTGCACGAGCGCTGCTGGATCAAATCCCCTGCCATCATCTTCTACAGTTACAGCCAATAATCCGGGAGTGAAAGACAACTGCGTTACTATACTTGTGGCTCCTGAATGTTTAATGGCATTATGCAACAATTCCTGCACAACCCGGAAAACCATCAGTTCGAAGCGGCTGGGGTAACGAATAGCCTCCCCGCATACCTCAACCTGAATGTCGGGATGATGCATTCCTGAATATCTGCTGCAACAATGGCGAACACCTTCTGCAAGACCATATTCATGCAGCACCTGTGGCATCAGGTTATGCGCGGTTTTCCGCAGTTCAATGGCAGCCTCGTCGAGCATATGCACGGTTTTGTGGTACAACGGTGTATCGTTTAGCCCGCTATGGATTTTTTCAAGCGAATGCATATGCATTTTGGTTGCTGATAAAAGTCCTGCTACCCCATCGTGAAGATCACGCGACAACCTTGTTCTTTCCTTCTCTTCACCATCCATCATCGCCTGCAATGCAATGATCTGATGTTCCTTCTGCAGGTTGATCCGTTGTTGTTCATTCAGTGATTTTTGCTGGCGATAGGTACGAAACAGCAGCAAGGAAATGATCACTGCAATGATCAATGCTCCAATGATGCAGCCGATCAACAGATTCTTTTCCCGCAGTTCAGTTTCTTTAATGCTTAACGCCAATTGTTTTCCGGCAATTTCCTTATCCTTCTCTGCTGTACGGAACCGGGTTTCCAGCATGTTCACCTGCTGAATGGTAGAGGCGCTCCGGAGACTGTCATCATACAACTTATATTGATTTAAGGCTTCAACACTTTTTTGAAATTGACCTGTCTGAGCATAAAGTTCTGATAAGCGGAAAAAAGCGCGCGCAAGAATTTCCTTCTCTCCTATCCTGTGTGCATCATCAATGGCCCGGTGTATATATTGCTTACCGACATTGATTTTACCGGTATGAATATAGACTGAACCCAACGCATAATAAATAGCAGAAGTATAATAGGGGTCATTGAGTTTTTCCAATGCCGCTTTCGACTGTTCAAAATAATATACAGCCGAATCATAATTGCCATGCGACTCATATAGGTCGCCAATATTCTGACTGGCTATACCAATTCCCTGTGCATTTTCCAACACCCTGCTGAATAAAAGCGAGCGGTGAAACGATTGCATGGCATCACCGGGGCGGTTTAAATTGGAGTATGCAATACCCTGGTTGATCAGCGCATGAATCAGCCTTGCGCTATCCTTAAGGTCATCAGATATTTCAACGGCTTTTTGATGATAATACAATGATTTATCGGATTGCTTGAGTTTTTCAAATACTGATCCCAGGTTGGTGTATGCCAGTGAAACCAATTGCTGTTCTCCTGCTCGCTGAAAAGCGTTCACTGCCAAAAGATAGTGAACAACTGCTTCATCAAGCAAACCCTGGTAATTATTCAGGTTGCCCAGGTTATTATTTACAGCGCCAATTCCGCGGTGATCGCTGATGAGCAAAAAATGCTTCAGGGCATCCTTGTAACGGGAAGCAGCAACCGCATACTCACCTTTATCGGAATAAATAACTCCGGAGAGCTGATTCGCCCGCGCTATGCCATAAGTATACCGGATCTTCCGGCTTATACTCAGGGCATGATCCAATACAAGCGCGGCAGAATCCACATTATAGTCTATAAGATAATTCCCCCTTTCAAGAAGTTTCTTTACTCCGGTACTGTCCTTTATAGAGGGGGATAGCATTGACCCCAGCTCCAGTTCGCCTTTATTTCGGTCTGCAAACGCTCTGTATGACAGCATGCAGACCGAAGCCAGCAGTACGGCGTGCAGCAGGTTCCGCCGGGATATATACGCTTTTAAAAACATGGTAGCCGCTTAAAATTCATTTCGGCGGCAAACCTATAGCGTCTAAGTAGTTCTACTGAAAAATATTATTCCGTAGTACTGCTATATTTTGATGAACGGCAGCAGGATATGTTTGCATCATCAAATCAATTAACCAAACATCAAAAAAGAATCATGAAAAAGCTTTACATCAGCCTGGCCTTGCTTCTGTCGATAACAGCAACTGCTCTTGGGCAGACAGAAAGTTCTTCCGGTTATAAAACCGCTGCAGGCCTTCGTCTTGGCTATCCTTACGGCGTATCAGTAAAACATTTTGCCAATGAAAAAAGCGCTATTGAAGGAATATTGGGATTCTGGTATGGCGGTCTTAACCTAACTGCCCTATATGAATACCATCAACCGCTGGGAAAAGAACCGGGATTGAAATGGTTTGCCGGAGGCGGAGCAGAGTTCACCTCCTGGAATTATGGAGGGTATTCAGGCGGAGTGTTTGGAATCGACCTCATAGCCGGACTTGATTATAAACTTCCCTCCTCGCCCCTGAACCTCAGTCTCGACTGGAAACCTGCCTTTATTATATCAGGAGGCGCCGGAGGTTTTTATGGCGGAGGTGGCGGACTTACCGCACGATATACTTTCAGATAATTCATTCGAAACATTTTTCTCATTCATCATTATAAACTATAAACCATGTTCAAGTTAAAATTACTCAGCAGTTTGTTAATTCTTTGCCTTACCATGTCATGCTCAAAAAATAAAGGCGGTGTATTTATTCCCGCTGCAGAAGGCGAAATGACAGGAAAAATTGATAATAGAACTTTTAAAGCCCAGGATGACGGTGTGGCGGTTTCGCTGAACATCGACAGCGAAGAATTTCAATCATTAAGCATCAATGCTGTAGGTGAGGATGGGTCGATAATTGTTGCCCTTATCAATAATTTTAAAGGCGCCGGCACCTACCAGATCGTCTCTGATGATAGCCAGCTTGATTATGAAGCGGGTGTTGTATACATTTCTCCTGATGAAGATCCTGTAACCTATTATACCCCATTAGATGCAGGAAATCATGGCTCTATACAAATCCAGGAATTCTCCCGGCAAAAAGCCCGTGGAAAGTTTTCAGCAACGGTTTATGATCCGATTGCAAAAAAGAATGTCGAGCTCACCAATATGGTATTTTCTACAAGCGCCATACTGGTTACAGAATAGAACTTAGTAGCAGGAGCACAAACCGGAGAGCTGCCGATTAAACCCGGCAGCGCCGGCTTCTAGCTGAAGCGGGCCAGCACTTCATTAAGGGAAAATTAACACTATACCCGTTACGCTTTTGTAACATTTAGTTGTCATCTGGCGTACATACCACAATAAAACCCTGAACAACGATGAAATCAATTTTTACACTTATCAGTATTCTTACCCTGCTGGCAGCCTGCCGAAAAACCGCTGTGCAGCCTCCGCCACAGGAACACCAGTTCCGCATTGTTATAAGCCAGTTACCCGGCGAAGCGTCTACCCTGTCGGCCCTCAGGGCGGTGGTTCAGGTGATCAGAAGCGGATCCGATACTGTCATAAACCGTGAGGTTTCGGTCGAGTTCAGCGATCGGTACAGAACCGAAGCCCTAAGCCTTCCCGGAGGCAACTACCGTCTGGCCGGATTCCGTATCCTTAAAAACAACAGGATTCTGTTTGTCAGTCCAAAGACCGGATCGGCTAAAGCCGCTGAAGTATATAACCCGCTGGACCAGCCATTTACGCTCAATGCACAACATGAACAACATATTGCTGTTGAGGTAGCACGGGTAGAAAACGGCAATAGCGCTGTGGATTTCGGATATCCGCAAGGCGCCTTTGAACTTACAGAAGAGGATAATGAATTATACCAGGTGATGATCAGGCCATCAATCACGATTGGAAATATCCTTTATGACAGTATCCCGGCAAAGCTTACCCTTACAACCTGGTTCGCCGACGGTTCTGAATTAACTTCTGTTCGTGAACTTCAGCCGGGTACCAATACCTTATTTCTACATCGAAAAGGTGAACGGTACCACTTCACTGTTTCACGCTGGAATATTACTGATGAATTTGAACTCACACCAGAGACGATTGATGAATCCATGGTATATACTCCGGGTGGTGCTCGTACTGTAAAGAAATTGAAAGAAACGTTACTGTATCACACCACCAATGGCACTTATACACCACTGGAAAAAACCGCATATTCCTTCCTTGCTGATCAGCTGACGCAGATAGATATATTCCGGAAGAAACCCGATAATACCACCTTTCTGGCAGAAACGCATAAACTGGAGTATCAGCAACAAAAGATTTTTCGGATTAACTATTTCAATGAAACAGGTGATGCAGTTGCCAACACCCGCTTTTTGTATACTTCTTCAGGTCAGTTAACTAAAACAGAGCATTCTGAAGGTGATAAAACAGTGACGGCAACGATCGGCTACACTCCTTATGAGGAGGTGAACAGAAATAATTCGTATACCGTAAGCACGCTTGTGCAATACAGCGACCGGCATTATACCGAAACATACACCAACCGGGTTATCGGCGGATTACGGGTATTGCAGGAGTATGCCACCTCGCATGGAACGAGTTCAAAAACGGATTTCGGATATGACTTTAACATCAATCCTTATGCGCACCTGGGATTACCTGATTTGTACCAGACAAACTATTCCATTCACAATAATACTGTTCAGTATAACGTTTATGCAGCCGGTCATCCTGAGACCAAACCGGTCGAATTTTCTTACTCCTACGACAAAGAAGGATATCCTAAAGAGCAGATCGTTAAATACAACTACATTCTTACGGGTGATTATGCTTATTCCCGCAAAACGGTATTTGTTTATGAATAAGAAAGAATTGCATACAGCAGCATCTAAGCCGCATTTTTCGGAAACCTGACGGAAAGCACTTTGGAGCTGTAAAGGGAGACCTCAGGGTTTCCCTTTCGTTTGTGCAGCAACGATAGGTGCGAAGGGACCAAACTTGTGTTGTTTTTCAGAAAAGCTATCTGCATAAGGTCCAAAAGGATGATCAGCCGGCTTTGAACGGATATCCGGCCAGTCGCGGGGAACCCTGAGGTGTGGGCGCGGCTGCGTATTAACATATGCCGCTACATCCCATGCTTCTTCATCCGATAAGAATATGTTTTCATGTGTTGCGCCCTGGGGCATATTGTATTTCGCAAAGCGGGCGAAATTCGAGAGGCGGAATAACCCGGCGCCATCATTATAACTCGCATTTCCCCATAGTGGCGGGAAGGTATATTCAGTACCAGAAGGATTTAATACTCCGCTTCCGTCTGCCTGATGACAACTCTGGCATTTTATTTCATAAACCTGTTTACCGGCATGCGGATCTGCAGCACGGTTCAAAAAGGCAAGGTCTTTAAGTCCCGACCCTGCCGCCGTTCCACCCCTGGACACATTAGATCCGATATACTCAATATACGTTACCAGTGCGCGCATTTCCCTGGATGCCAGGGCAGGCGCCTTACCATTTAAACTTCGCTCAAAACAGTCTTCAATCCGTTTGGTGAGCTTTTCTTCTGTTCCGCTTCTTGCCCTGAATTTAGGGTAAGAAGCTGCTACAGCGCCAAAGTTATTCCCAAATACCGCTGTACCAGCCTGCAGATGACAGTTCTGACAATTCATTCCGTTACTCAACGCCTCCACCGATCCTTTTGGGCCGAGGTATTTGGAGGTATGTGCAATCAGTTCACGACCATACAACGCCAGTTCCCGGATGCTGTCATCTTCTATCAACAGAAGTTCCGCAGGCTGCCAGAATTTTACCGCTTTTTTAAAATCTGCAGCAGGCTGCTTTGCGGCTTGTTTACTGACCTTATCCGCGGGCGCTGTTTTGCGTGCAAAATAAAAATATACGGGCATGGCAATCAGGGCAATGATCAGCAAAACGATCAATAGAATCAATTTACTGACTGTTGACAGCAAAGCTGGGGTTGTATTTTTCTCATCTGGTAAAACCTGCATGGCAATCGCTTTAAAGGTTAATGCGGAAGACGGTTCTTATAATAACCATATAAGAAAGTTCCGATGATGGCAAACAGAAACACAATGATCATAGCAAGGAAACCATAACCGATATTCACTACCATAGGCCCCGGACAGGCACCGGTTAACGCCCATCCTAAACCGAAGATCGTGCCACCGGCAAGATAGCGGGTCACCGATTTATCCTTGGGATGAAACTGGATAGGGTTTCCATGATAATCACGGATACGGAATTTTTTAATCAACGCTACCCCAATAACACCAAGGGTTACCGCTGTACCAATAATACCATACATATGAAAAGACTGGAACCGGAACATCTCCTGAATTCTGAACCAGGAAATAGCTTCAGATTTGGCCATTATAATTCCAAATACGATTCCCAGTACCAAAAACTTTATAAACTTCATATTTTAAAAAATTATAGGAAAGATGATAAAGGTCATAATCAGACCACCAATGAAAAAACCAATAACAGAAATCAGGGAAGGGAGCTGAAGATCCGACAGGCCGCTAATAGCATGACCGGAAGTACAGCCGCCGGCATACCTTGAGCCAAACCCAACCATAAGTCCACCTGCTGCCAGAATTAAAAATCCTTTCAGGCTGAACATCGATTCAACACTGAACAATTCCATCGGCTGTAAGGACTGCGGCGCAGCAAAACCCAACTTGCCAAGATCTTCGATAGTGGCCGCCGAGAGCTGAACCGGGGTGTCGTCAGATAAAAACTGGTGCGCAATAAAGCCCCCAATTATAGCTCCTGCAAGAAATACAAGGTTCCACACCTGGCCCTTCCAGTTGAAATCAAAGAATTTCACTTTTTTTCCTATTCCGGTCGCTGCACAAATAGTCCTCAGATTGGAGGAGAACCCAAACGATTTTCCGAAAAACAGAAGAAAAAACATGATCGCTGCGATCATGGCTCCCGAAAACCACCAGCTCCAGGCTTGCGTTAAAAATTCAGGCATATTGCTTATTGATTTAGATGAAATGAAATAATGGGTTTAAAAAGATGTTGTATAAGCTTTTCGGCTGCGCTTTGGTGAAAGATATTTCCTTTACCATGTGTGCCAATACAAACAATATCCATATTGATCTGCTGATTAAAATGCACTACACCCTGCTCCACATCGGAATCTTTGAGCACATGCGCGTCATAGGATTCCAGACCATTCAGTCGGGCAAACGCTTCCATATTTTTCCGAACCTGTTCTTCATTATGTTCGCCTTTTCCGGTAATGATTTGCAACAGATGTATCCTTGAACCAAAGGCAAGGGATATAGTTTTCAGAAGCGTTAGGTCTTCTGCTGAAGGATGATCAAAGTTATGAACCAGTAATATATTATCCGGCTTCAGGTCGGAGCGATCGCACATTAGTGAAAGGACCGGCGTCGGTGATTTTCGGGCAACAATCCGCGCTTCGGAACCGGAAAACTTCTCTTTCAGTCCGAAAGAGCCTTTCGTACCCATCACGATCAGGTCGAATTGACCAGTGGCAGCGAACCCGATAATGGCATCAGTAATTTTGCCCAGGACCAGATGAGTATGGATGGCTTCGCCGTAATGCTGCCTGAGTTCGGCAAGTTTACGCTCGGCGATACTTTTCTGGTCTTCCACATAACGGACATCAATTTCGCCGCAGGTTTGAATTTCTCCTGAGGGGCTCAGCGTAACGGTGTCGGGAACTGCAAGTACATGCAGGAAATGAATGTCCGCCGGAATTCTTTCTTCGAGCTTCTTTACCATCAGGTAGGCATAGTCTGACTGAATCGAAAAGTCGGTTGGGATAAGTATTTTTAGAGCTTGCATGTAATCAATTTAGAACTGCTTTGTGAAAAATGCGGTATACCGGAATTATTTGACCAATTGGTTTACCGTCTGCCAGGTGCCTCCATTGGTAACGTTATTGAAGCCGTTGCGTTCCAGGATTGACTTTGCCTGTCCGCTACGGTTACCGCTTCTGCAGAAAACGACAATGTTTTCCTTATTTCTGAATTTATCCAGATTTGCCTGGATGGAATCCAACGGTATGTTCACCGAACCAGGAACATGGCCGTCTGCAAATTCGCCGGGCGTACGAACATCTACCAGAAATGCTCCGGCATCAACAATATCCTGGAGCTTTGCATTGCTTCCGAAAAATGAAGAAAAAATTCCCATGATCGTAGATTTTATTATTAGCTGAATTAATCGCCAATCTTTGATACCTGACTCATTTAGTGTGGTACTGAACGATTGACTGAATGTCTAACACAAATCTACACTTAGAAAAAAGGGAAATTGGTGATAAAGGTTACACAGGTCAGCATTGACCCAAAGAAGAGCGATTTACTCCATATCCAGGTCATCACGAAACCTACCGATATGAATTTTACTGGCCCTGAGTTTCTTTTTTTTACGGATAAAAATGAGCAGCCCCACGACCAGCACCAGCACACTGAGGATCCAGAAAACAATTTCAATCCACCACCCATAACTAATTTCCAGCAGGCTGTTTACGGTCATTCCTGCAATAGAGAAATACAATGCCGTGCGAACAAAGGCCAGCAATGTCCGGTCAATCGCCAGATCTGTCCGCTCTATGGCCAGCCGCTCGCGAAGGATAAGGTCTTTATTGATAAGGGGTCGCTGACCCTTGAGTTGTTGATCTTCCATAATCATTTGATTCACCTGTTGTACAGATCCGGTCAAACCACAGGGTTCTACCGGTACAGCACATCCTGATATGAGCAATAAGTGCTGCTACTGCAGTTAGCGCGGCTGTGATCAGTAAGGCATTTGCCGATCCAAAAAATGTTGCGAGAAGACCGGCGAGAAACGCTCCCGCCACATAACCACTGTCGCGCCAGAATCTAAAGATACTTAAAGATTCTGCCCGCTGAACGGGATGAGAATTTTCCGCGATTACAGCATTGAAATTCGGGTAAACCAATGCGGTTCCCAGCCCCAGCATTACCGCTGCAGCCATCAATACCGGAAAAACAGTGGAAAAAGCCAGTACGCCAATGGCCATAGCCTGTAACAGCATCCCACTGATGATCAATTGTTTCTTACAGATATGGTCTCCCATACTGCCTGTGAATAATTGTCCGACCCCCCATACTACCGGATAAGTACCGGCGATAACACCGGTTTCATATATTGTAAAATCACGCTGTAACAGAACCAACGGCAAGAGGCCCCATACTACCGCATCGTTCATATTGTTAATCAGTCCGTTTAGGGTTACACTTCCCAGGTTGGGGTGTTGCCAGCTTGTCGATTTCCAGATGTTTTTCAGGTATGGAATTGTACTGCGACTGCTTTCCGCATGTACAAACTGGCGCGTATCCTTTACATAAAGCCAGCTCAGCAGCAAGCCGGCAACAGCGAATAAAATTCCCGGAATAAATGGATAGAAAATAGAGCCATGACGGGCGGCGATTCCTGTAGCGAGAAATGATGCTAATCCTACCGCAAGATAGCCGGCAAATTCATTGATACCCATTGCGAGGCCCCGCTGCCGCGCCCCGACCAGATCTATTTTCATGATTACTGTTACACTCCAGGTTAATCCCTGGTTAATGCCCAGTAAAATATTCGCGAATATGACCCATGACCAACTGTCGGCAAACATTAGTAAAAAAGGCACCGGCAATCCAACGATCCAGCCGACTGTGAGTACTGATTTGCGACTATAGGTACGGGTTAGCCGTCCTACCGCATAATTGCTGATGGCCTTGGTGATGCCGAAAGCTGCTATGAATCCAGACACCGCAACCGGGGCTTCAATCCCGAACTTCTCCTCAGCAAATCCTGGTATCACGGCGCGTTCCAAACCGATCATGGCGCCCACAAAGGCATTGACCAGTACCAGTAACATAAATTGCCCGCGGTTTTTGCTGAGTCCCTGCATTCAACTGATTATTTTATATTGAAATAAAAAAAACCGCATGATTTTGATCGATGCGGTTTTTTGAATTAAATACAGATCAGGATACCACCGGTTCACCGCTGTTAATCCATTCCTTCAAGCCTCCTGAAAAATTAGCGATGTTTTTGAAACCATTCCTTGCAAGAATGGAATACCCTATCGCTGCCCTATCGCCACTCTGACAGTGAATAACAACTTGCTTATCCTTACTCACTTTATCGAGGTGCTGAGGCAATGTTCCCAGGAACAAGTTATCGGCCCCCTTGATATGACCAGCCCTAAATTCAGACTCGCCACGAATATCAATCAACTGAATATTATTGTTCTGAATGAGGTCACGCGCTTTATCTAATGTAATTACATTCGCTGTTTCCAGTTTGCCGCCATTCTCCGTATATATATCTACAGATGGAATATAGCCATAGATATTGTCCAGTCCAATGCGCATAAGCTTGCGGGTAAGGTCATCAAGCGCTGCTTCATCAGCCACCAGGATAAATGGTTCTTCATAGTTAAGGAACCATCCCGCCCAGGTAGAGAATGAATTATTACCCTGAATATTAAAGCTGCCGGGTATAAACCCTTTGGCAAACACCGTTTTTTCACGGGTATCGATAAGCTTTATATTTTTAGCCAGGGCCTCATTCAACTCTGCCGCATTGAGTTTTTTAAGCTTAGGAACTTCAGTAAGTAAGGGCCGGTCGACCTTATTGAGCTTTTTCATCATGGCAAAATACTTCGGCGGTTCCGGCTGATCTTCCAGAAGGTATTGAATGAATCCCTGCTGATTATCGGTATACTGCAATGCCCAGTTGCGGATCTTCTCATAACCTACTGTTGTACTTGGTACAGCTCCCAGGGCTTTGCCACAGGCACTACCGGCGCCATGACCGGGCCAAACCTGCAGGTGATCGGGAAGTTCAGCAAAACGTTTGATAGATTTATACATTTCCTTTGCACCAGATTGAGCAGTGCCTGTAACACCGGCCGCTTTTTCGAGCAGATCAGGCCTTCCGATATCACCAACGAAAACAAAGTCTCCGGTAAACAACATCACAGGCTCAGGTGAAGCCGGATTATCTGTTAGCAGAAAACTGATGCTTTCCGGTGTGTGACCTGGGGTATGCAATACTTCAAAGGTGAGGTTACCAACCTGGACCTTATCGCCATCCTTTAGGCCATGATGAGGAAATTCATACTCCCATCCTTCGCCGCCTTCATCAGAAAGATAGAGTTCAGCACCGGTTAAACTGGCCAGTTCACGGGAGCCGGCAAGAAAATCCGCATGGATATGAGTTTCAAAAATATGAGTGATCTTCATATTGTTCGCTTTCGCGATTTCCAGGTATGTATCTACATCCCGCTTGGCATCAATAACCGCTGCCACTCCGGCTTTCTGGCAACCGATAAAATAGCTGGCCTGAGCAAGGCTCTTGTCGTAAACATGTTGGAAATACATAATTATTGTTTTAAGTAGTGTTTAGAACGTTTATACAAATGTCTGTTTTATTTATTCTGCTGATGGTAACTTTGGTTACAGAGGAGAATGATTTTAATTAGCTTTCGGTATTGCTGTTGACCATTACAACCTAATGCCCTCCGCCTCCTGAAAGAAACAATTCGTTAATGAAAATATAGATACCCATTATCAACACAAACCATCCAAAGGCTTTTTTCAGTTTGTCACCGGGTATTTTACGGGATAGTAATATGCCTGCAAAAATACCAATTATAGCAAAAGCGGTGAATGCGCCCAGCAGCGACCAGTTGATCAACTGATCACCCTGCAGATCGCCTGTAAAACCGATCAATGATTTAGCAGCAATAATGAACAGAGAGGTTCCCACCGCCAGCTTCATCGGCATCCGTGCAAATATGACCAGTGCGGGTATGATTAGAAATCCGCCACCGGCACCTACCAGCCCGGTAAGAATGCCCACCACGGTTCCTTCAAGCAGGATCATGGGATAATTATAGTTCAATACGACCTTTTCTACGCTGTCCTCCGATTTCTTTGAAGGACGAATCATACTAAGGGATGCAAACACCATCACTACAGCAAACAATACCATCAGCGCTATGGGTTTGGTAACCACAAAATCTCCAACCGAAAAAATCTCCTGCGGAATGATGGGCATCAGCCATTTTCGCGTGGCATATACTGCCGCTATCGATGGCAAACCAAAGATGAGTACGGTTTTGAAATCTACATTTTTATGGAAGGCATTCTGTACCCCACCTACAAGAGAGGTGGCCCCAACAATGAAGAGTGAATAGGCAGTGGCTATAACCGGATCGATTCCCATTACATACACCAGAATAGGAACAGTGAGAATGGACCCACCACTGCCGATCAATCCGAGTGAAATCCCGACTAAACCGGCAAGCATATAACCAAGAATTTCCATGTATTATGAGTTTTACGGCACAAAGATGCCATTTCTCATTTTACGGAAAGGTAACAAACATCACACAGGGCGGAATGGTGGTCCCGCGGATAGTTTGACAGGAAATAAA
Organism: Bacteroidota bacterium; assembly: GCA_023409675.1. GTDB lineage: Bacteria > Bacteroidota > Bacteroidia > Chitinophagales > Chitinophagaceae > Flavitalea. The sequence goes on along the minus strand of JAEYRC010000393.1, from coordinate 7,069 downwards.
ACTGTTTAATCTATATAAATGCATCAATGTGCAAAAAGAGTTGAAAGCCTATTGATCCGCTTTGCGCTGCAGATCTTCCACCTTTTCAGTTAAGCTGATCACCAGCTTTTTCACTTCTTCCAGTTCTTTGGATCCGGCAACCGGTGCGTTATGTTCTTCCGCGTCGCGGCCGATAAAGAAGGTGGCCAGTGTTGCGGTTACATATCCGAATATCGCATAACCAAAAAGAGATAAAATAAATGCCAGTACGCGGCCTTCGGTGGTGGCAGGCCAGAAGTCGCTGCCCGCGGTAATGATTCGCATGGCAGTCCACCATAAAGCCATGCCATAGCTTTCAAAACCTGGATTATTCCGTTCTATCGCATACATGCCGGCAGCGCCACCGAAGGTAAATAGCATGATCAGCAGCACCACGTACCCGAAACCTCTTCTTCCCATAGAGGCGCTGAGGCTCTTCATGCTCCGGTTTAAGGATGACATCAGCCGCACAAGTCTAACGCCGCGCAATAAACGCAATACCCTTACCAGCCTGAATACCCGAAAGGCAGGAATGATGAGTGATACTGCTGTAAGAATATTGCTTTTTAAAAACCTGATCTTCTCAGGGGCCAGGATAAATTTTACCAGAAAATCTACGATGAAAATACCCCAGATGATCAGGCTGGCAATTTCAAGTAGCGGTGGAAGGCCATGCAGCAGGTCAATAACAATGAGCACCAGCCAAACAAAGCCCAGGAATATCATGGGGCCTTCCAGCAATGCACTGATAGCCGATAATAGTTTTTTTCTTTCGGATTTCAGCTTAGGCTGCATATTCAGTATTTTAATATGCTCAGGAGATGCCCTCCGTGCAGAACCAGGCAAATCCATATGGTCCGAGCGTTATACGCCGCTCTTCCGAACCATTCATGCTAATCATACGGCGGCTAAACGTTGGCGTTAGTGCTACATTTTTCAGCGCGTCTTCAGGTATGGTCAGTTCCTCCTCTTTTTCAGAAAAGTTATGCAGGGCAAGAACGGTATCGTTTTCGAAGCGGCAGATATGTGCCATTACGACCGGGTTACCGGTTTCAACCACTTCAAAAGGACCATGGCTGAGTGCAGGATTACCTTTACGGATGCGGATCATTTCTTTGAGGGCATTGAGCAGACTTTCCTTATCCTTCAATTGATTTTCCACATTCACCTGCTGGAAACCGTACTCACCACTACGGATAACCGGCCACATGTCATCCGTGGAATCCGCATCGGAAAATCCACCATTTTTTCCGCTGTTCCATTGCATGGCGGTACGCACACTGTTGCGCTCTTTCAGGCTGAGGTCATCGCCCATACCGATTTCCTGGCCATATCGCAGAACAGGTGTGCCGGGAAAGGATAACAGCACGCTGTAGCAGAATTCAAGAATTCGCTTATCATTGCCTACCATTGGAGGGAGCCGCCGCCGTATACCCCGGCCATAGATCTTCATATCTTCTTCCGGTGCATATTTTTTATACACCGTTTCCCGCTCTTCATCAGAAAGCCTTCCCAGGTCGAGCTCATCATGATTGCGGATAAAGTTCAGGTAGCATTCGCTTTCATGGGTATCGGGCAGTCGCTTAAATGCTTTTATCAGCGGTTGTGGATCATTGGTAGCCAGTGAATAGAAGAAAAAATTATTGAAATAGAAGTTGAAAATCCCATCGATCCTGCGGCCTTCGAAATAATCGAGGTATTCTTCAGGTTCAACATCTGCTTCACCCACCAGTGTGCCATCGGGGTGATAGGAAGTAACAATTTTTTTGAAGGAATCCAGCACCTCAAAAGAATCATCGAGATCTTTGTCTACCCCCTTCTTTCGCACCAGGTGCGGAACAGCATCCATCCGGAAACCAGCAATGCCGAATTTCATCCAGAATTCAATAATCTCGCGGATCTCCTTCTGGACTTCCGGATTTGGAATGTTCAGGTCGGCCTGGAAATGATAAAAAGTATGGTAATAATATTCTCCGGCGACTTCGTCATATTCCCAGTTGCTGTCTTCAACCTGTTCAAATATCACATCTTCCGCATGATTTTCCGGGCGTTCTTTTGCCCAGATGTAGTAATCGTAATATGGAGAATCTTTATGCTGACGGGCTTCCATGAACCAGGGATGTTTAATGGACGTATGATTAACGACCAGGTCGAGCAGAATCTTAATATCGTGCTTTTTTGCCAGCTCCATCAGTTCACGAAAATCATCAAGTGTTCCCAGTTTTGGGTCAACCTCCATATAACCTTTGATATCATAACCAAAATCCTTTCCTTCGGAGGCATAGAAAGGTAGTATCCAGATGCAGTTAACGCCCAGTTCAACGAAGTAATTAAAATGCTCAATCATCCCTCTCAGATCCCCCAGTCCATCACCATCACTGTCTTTAAAACTCCGGATATCCATCGAATAGATGACCGCTTCCTTATACCAGTATTTATGCATGTTTGTATAATTTTATTCTAAACGGATCAACAGTCCTTCATCTCCCCCTAAAGAAATCGTGCCGCTGACGATTCCGCCTTCCAGCTCAGGATGTGTGGAAAGTTCGATGCGTCCTTTCAGATTTTCCGGCATTTCAAAATAGGCTGTCGCATGGGTTAAATTGAGTACAATCAAAAAGCTGGTATCGGCATGGTGCCGTTTATAGGAAAGCAACTGATGATCGGAATAAACCGGATGGTATGCCCCGATCTTAAGCGCCGGTTCACGCTGCCGGAGCGCTATGAGCCGGCGGTAGAGCGTTAATATTGAAAAATCATCCTGCGACTGCCGGGCAACATTTACCCGCTTGTAGTTCGCTGCAACCGGCAGCCAGGGTGTTGCCTTGCTAAAGCCGGCAGAGGCAGTTTCATCATTCCATTGCATTGGCGACCGTTGTGGGTCACGGGTTAGGTGGCGGGCTCCTTTATGTAAGCCCTGCGGATCGCGGATACCAGATTCAGGAACCGGCACATCCATCATCCCTATTTCATCGCCATAATATATTGTTGGTGTGCCCCGGAGTGTCAGCAGCATCATAGCCGCGACCCGCGCCTGTTGCTGTCCCACCCTGCTGGCTATGCGCTTTTTATCATGATTGCTCAGCACCCAGTTAGGCCAGCCTTTCTCCGGCAGCATAGCCTCATACTGATCGATGGCTATAGCCAGTTGCTGTGCATCCCATGGAAGGGATATGAGTTGGAAATTGAATGGAAGGTGAGCACCCTGGTTATCGGTACCATAATAAAGTACAAGTCTTTCAATAGGAAGATAGATTTCACCAATGATCAGTTTATCGCCATAAGAATCTGCCAGGGTACGCATTTTTTCAACGATCGCATGTACTTCGGGCTGATCGGTGCTATAAACTGGCAGCAGCTTTCTGAACTCCAGTTTTAATGGATCATAATCCGGATTGACAGGGTTATCACGCCATAATTTATCCTTGATCAGGTGCCACATGACATCTACCCTGAAACCATCTATTCCTTTATCAAACCAATAACGCATGACTTCAAAAATCGCTTCCTGTACCTCGGGATTGCGCCAATTCAGATCAGGCTGCTCTTTTAGGAAAGCGTGATAATAATATTGACCCGTTGCTTCGTCCCAGGTCCAGGCCGGACCGCCAAAAACACTTAACCAGTTGTTGGGTGGCGACCCGTCTTCTCTGGCATCATGCCATAAATACCAGTCGCGCTTTGGATTATCACGCGAAGCCCGGGATTCTTTAAACCAGGGATGCTGATCGGAAGTATGATTGGGCACCAGGTCAAGGATCAGTTTCATCCCCAATTGGTGTACCTTATGCAACAGGGCGTCAAAATCTTCCATCGTGCCAAATAAGGGATGTATAGCACGATAGTCGGAGATATCATAGCCGAAATCCTTCATCGGAGATTCGAAAATCGGTGAGATCCAGATGGCATTAACCCCCAACGATTTTACATGTTCGAGTCGCTGCAGAATACCCTGCAGGTCGCCGGTTCCATCATCATTACTGTCCTGAAATGACCGCGGATAGATCTGGTAAATGATCTCCTCCTTCCACCACGGATGCTGTACTTGATTCATACTGCCTGCTGTTGGTACAGGTATCCGGCAGAAAAAAACATTCCATCCCTAAATGCTGTTCAGGAAATTACCCGCCAATTTCGGCTTACCAGTTACTTATCCTGTTTTTTCCTGAACCATTTCCGAATGGAATCGGAAGGGCTTTTACCCTGATCACCAATAAGAAAACCATAGGGTTTCAGGGAACGTACATGATCAAAGATGATTTTAGCAATACTCACCATCGGGATAAATAAGATCATTCCGGAAATACCCCAGATCAACCCTCCGGCAAGAATGGAAGCAATAGTGGCCAGTGCCGACAGTTGTACTTCACCCCCAATTACTACCGGTTCAACAAAATAGTTATCGACGGCTTGTATAAGGATTATGGCAACAGCTACCCAGATAGCTGGCTGAAGTGAATCCTCGGTAACAATCGCGGTCATGAAGGGAAATAAGCCACCCAGCACCGGCCCCAGGTAAGGGATTATGGTTAGAATGGCCGCAATGGCAGAAAGCAGTAAAGCGTTTTTAATTCCGATGATCAATAAGGCTATAGTATATAAGATGAAGAGGAAGAGCATGGATATTGCCCTTCCGGTCAGGTACTGTTGGGCTACATGGGTAACCTGCTCAAGAACGGTATGCACTTCATCCTGATCCTGGCCCTTGAATAATTTCAGAAAGAACTGCTCTTATTTTTCTTTGTGGTACAACATCAGAAAGGTAAACACAAGGGTAATGGAGATTCCGCCAATAACACCGGCAAGATTTCCCAAAATAGCGAGGGGATCAATGAAAGAGGAGTTCCGCATTTGATTCGACTGTTCTTTGATGATGGCATCCTGTTGTGCCGGATCAAGGTGCAGTTTATCATCAACATAACGCTGAATATCTTGCCATAACGCTGTTGCCTTTGCCCGAATCATTTCCATATCAGCGCTGAATTCATTGATCTGAGCGACCACAATAGCGATAAGTCCCCCAATGGCAATAATCAGGATGATTATACAACAGGTGCAGGATAGCGCCCTTCTGAAACCTTTGTTATCCAGAAAGCGGCATACCGGCGCCATTAACATGGCCAGCAGCATACCAAAGAAAAGTGGAATCAGAAAGGGCTGACCATAATACAATACCAGGGTGAGTAATACAAGCAGCAGTAACAATTGATTAAAGCGCGTCAGCAGAAAATTCATGACCGATAGTTTTTAACCGGATGCAAAATCTTATACAATTACTAATGTATAAACTTCCTGCGATAGCCCATAGGGAACTTTACGCGTTTGTACCGGGGAATCAACAACATTAATCCGCAAGGATCAATCCCCGGCAAGCCTGAAGATTTCATCCAGTGTATAAACCCGGATTCCCGGCCGGGGGTCCAGGGCCGCGAGTTTCATGGCTCGCGCTACCTGATAACCCTCTATGGGCCGGTATTTTTTGAACAATCCGGCAGCATTGAGGAATTTCAATACTTTATACCCCGCCTTTTCTCCCGCACGCTCCTCTTCCCGCGGGCCAATGAGCAGGGAAGGTTGAAGGATCACCGTTGATGAGAACGGTAGTTTTTTAATATCGCGTTCCAGTTCACCTTTCATCCGGGAATAAAATATCATAGATTTTTCATTGGCACCGGATGAAGATACCAGGATGTATTGCGCTACGCCCTGTTGCGCAGCAGCCCGGGCAAAAGAATACTGATAGGTATAATCAATCGTATATTGTTTCTGCTTGCTGCCCGCTTTCTTCAGGGTGGTTCCAAGCGCTGAAAACAATACATCTCCCCTGACCAGATCAGACCAGCTTTCAGGATGATCAAAATCGATAAGGTGCTCATCCAGTTTGGGATGCTTCATGTTCATCGACCGCCGCACAAATACGCCGACCCTTTCAATGTGAGGATCGTCAAGCAGGTCCATAACAAGGGCCTTCCCTACCAAACCCGTAGCGCCGATAACCAATGCCTTTTTTATGTTTTGCATATCGATTGATTTATATTTTTACCGTAATATAATTAAGTCCCATTGCATTAGTCACGGGCATGAATATCCGAATTTGAAGATATTCGATCGTAATCTATTTGCACTGCAAGCGCTTCGGCTCCATCCGGGCTAATATTAAAGTGCTGTATCCGCAATTTTCCGTCGGGTTGTTCCAGCACCGTACGCCAGCCCCATTGTTCAGTACTGCCGGGGGCGCCATAAGCACCCAGCACCATGGGGTGCTCTTGTTCGCTTCCTGTAGAGAACATGATAGCCGTACTCATATGAAAACTATCTGCCCATGCTGTTTGCCAGCTTTCCTGCTGCAAATCATAACCCATCAACGAAATTCCCGATTGAGCCTTGCCTTCAAAGCTGTATTGGTATTCATGAACGAGGAACCTGCCGTCCAGCACAGGTCGGAAGGAACCTTCTATAGCGGAATCATCCGCAAGCTGATCTTTTTCGAACCAGGTCCGGATCCTGCCAGTATAGTTACCGGCAATGGATAAAAGCAATGCATGCTTACCCTTTTCAAGGGAGTCCTGAAATTTTCCCATAACCATAATTTTGCTTTAAGGTATGCAGTTTATACTCAGCGTGTGTATTGTTCGAGTATATTTTTCAGGTCGTCGAGCGTATTGATCTCCTCCACTGTTTTATCCTTTCTCCAGCGCAGCATCCGGGGAAACCGAAGGGCTACACCCGATTTATGGCGGTTTGAGGCGGCAATTCCTTCAAAAGCCAGCTCAAAAACCAGTTCCGGTTTTACTGTTCTTACCGGACCAAACTTCTCCAGCGAATTTCGCTTGATAAAATGATCAATCTGACCGAATTCTTTATCCGTTAATCCTGAGTATGCTTTGGTAAAGGTGACGAGTTTATCTCCATCCCGAACAGCAAAGGTATAATCAGTATAAAGATTACTTCTGCGTCCACTTCCCTTCTGCGCATATACCAATACGGCATCAATGGTCAGCGGATCAATTATCCACTTCCACCAGTCGCCCCGTTTCCGGCCAACCTGGAA
>JAEYRC010000348.1 GCA_023409675.1 Bacteroidota bacterium | reverse complement strand
CTCTTTCATAGATCAGTGCCGCTGTTTCAAAACCGCTCAGGTTGGGCATCTTCACATCCATCAGCATCAGGGCAAAGTCAACTTCATGCAGCAGAATTTTCAGCGCGTTCATGCCGGAGCCCGCCTTGACAAAGGTATACCCGTCAGGTTCCAGTATGGATTCAATGCTTAATAAATTATCTTCCCGGTCGTCTACCAGTAAAATCTTTGGCTGCATAGCGTTTATTTAAAGAACCATATCCGCATCAGCGATAACAACTGATCAATTTTAAGCGGCTTGGTAATATAATCCGAAGCGCCTGCTTCAATACATTTCTGACGGTCGCCTTTCATTGCTTTCGCGGTTACGGCAATGATCGGTAAGGAACTGTTTTTATGTTCGCGCCGTATCTTCTGGGTTGTTTCATAGCCATCCATTTCCGGCATCATGATATCCATCAAGATCATATCTATCGATGGCGTGTCGTTCAATATCTGGATGGCTTCCCGCCCGCTCTCCGCAGTGATCACATTTATTTCAAAACGTTCAAATACCGTTGTCAGTGCAAACAGATTGCGTACATCATCATCCACGACCAAAATATTCTTGCCAACAAGGATATCTTCCTTCTTTCGGATATTTTCTATGATCCGGCGCTGATGCGTAGTGAGATCGGCATGTTCAATATGCAACTGAATAACGGTTTCCTCCAGCAAATGTTCTAATGAATCAACACCTTTTCCAAGAATACTGTTGCTTATGCCCTGGAGATGACTCAATTCCGGTTTTCTGAAATCTTTTGCTGAATAGATGATCAGCGGTGTCAGCGGATCCTTTTGTGCAGCCGTTTTTTCGGTCATTTCACGGCCATCAATATCCGGAAGTGTATAATCGAGAATGATACAATCGTAACTGTTTTTGCCGATGAGGTTCAACCCTTCCTGCCCCGTACCGGCAAAGTGCACTTCTATTTTATCGCAGGTCAGAATTTTACTGATCTGTGATGAATCCACTTCATTGTCTTCAATCACCAGCACTTTTTTGATTGTTTTTTCCGCAAATCCGGTAATATCCGCAAACAGCAGTTTAAGTGCATCCTGATCCAGTGGTTTCATCAGAAAACTTCTCGCGCCGCGCCGCAACGCAAGCTGATGATTTTCTTCCCCTGAAATCAGGTGAATGGGAATATGCCGGAAACTCAGGTCATTGCGCAACAAATCCAGCACTTTCCAGCCACTGGTATCCGGCAGTTTAACATCAAGGGTAATGGCTATGGGTTCATAACGGTTAATACAATCGAAAATTTCAATATAATTCGTCGCGATCACTGCTTTCAACCCTGCTTTATGGGCATGGTCTACCATAATCCTGCCAAAGCGCAGGTCGTCTTCCACAACCAGCACCACATTATCATTTGGCTGAACAGCGTTTCGATCATCGCCTGCGTCATTTATCATTTCATTAACAATCGTCAGGCTTTTACCATCCGCCGCGTCTTCCGATCGGTGAATGGATTCCAGGATGTTATCGATGCCGTCTTTGATATGAACGATGCGTTTTTCCTGTGGTTCTTCATTGCTGTCATTGATGCCGCTGTAGTCAAGCGGGATAAATAAGGTGAACGTACTGCCACGGCCAACCGAACTTTCCAGTTCAATGGTTCCTCCAAGTAATTCAGCAAGTCCCCGGCTGATCGATAAGCCCAGTCCTGTTCCGCCATATTTGCGGCTGGTGGAACCTTCAGCTTGCTGAAAGGCTTCAAAGATGATATTCTGCTTATCCTGTGGTATTCCGATTCCGGTATCGATGATCGAAAATGCCACTACTTTCTGCGCGTTGTCAAGGCTCGGAATACCGGGCTTCCAACTGTTTCGGGCTTCAGTGATCTTCAGTTTTACCTCTCCCTTCTCGGTAAACTTAAAGGAGTTCGACAACAGGTTTTTGAGGATCTGGTTAAGCCGCTGGATGTCGGTTTCTATGGATTCGGGCAGTGACTTATCGGTCTCAATTCTGAATTTAAGATTGCGGGCTTCGGAGATCGGTTTGAAGGTTGTTTCAACAAAGAACGCGATTTCAGAAAAGCGAACCTGTGAGAAATTGGCGGAGATAAAGCCGGATTCAATTTTTGACAGATCGAGGATATCGTTGATGAGTTGTATCAAATCATCTCCGCAGGAATGGATTGTCTTGGCATAGCGTATCTGCTTCTCCGTTAGATTGCCTTCCGCGTTTTCATACAGTTGCTGAGCCAGAATGAGCAAACTATTTAACGGAGTTCGTAATTCATGCGACATATTCGCCAAAAACTCCGATTTGTATTTTGAGGTGAGGGTGAGCTGTTCCGCTTTTTCTTCCAGCGATAAACGGGCTTCTTCCACCTCCTTGTTTTTGTTCTCCACCTCATTTTTCTGTTTCACCAGCAAAAGTGCCTTATCCTGCAACTCGTCATTGGTACGGCGTAACTCTTCCTGCTGTATTTTTAACTCACCGGCAAGGGATTGCGACTGGGCCAGCAGTTCTTCTGTTCTGGTGTTGGATTCAATCGTATTTAGTACGATCCCGATACTTTCTGTAAGCTGACTGAGGAAGTCGAGGTGCGTTTCACTGAACACATCTAGAGAGGCCAGTTCAATAACCGCTTTTACATTATTGCCAAATAATACCGGCAGAATGATCAGGTTGGCCGGTTTTGCTTTTCCGAGCCCGGATGCGATTTTTATATAGCCTCCGGGTACATTGGAGAGTATGATACGCTCTTTTTCCAGCGCTACCTGGCCTACCAGGCCTTCCCCGATATTGAATTCGGTCTGAACATTTTTCTCGGCTTTATAAGCATAGGCACTGAACAGTTTAAGTTTCAGGTTGCCGGTTTCTTCATCCTGCTTAAGGATGTAAAAGGCGCCATAATGCGCGGATACCACCTGGGCCAGTTCAGAAAGGATTCGCTGGGTAACTGTATTGAGGTCTTTTTGTCCCTGCAGCATCTGGGTAAACTGGGCCAGGTTCGATTTCAGCCAGTCTGTTTCCTGGTTACGCAGCGTGGTTTCCCTCAGGTTTGCGATCATCTGGTTGATCGTATCTTTCAGTGCTTCCACTTCTCCTTTTGCTTCCACGCGGATGGTTCGGGTAAGGTCACCCTTGGTCACCGCTGAAGCCACTTCCGATATCGAGCGTACCTGAGTGGTCAGGTTTTGGGCAAGCTGGTTTACGTTCTCCGTAAGGTTTTTCCAGATACCTGATGCACCGGGTACACTGGCCTGGCCCCCAAGTTTTCCATCGACCCCAACCTCACGGGCAACGGTGGTTACCTGGTCGGCGAATACCGCCAGGGTATCGATCATTTCGTTGATGGTTTCCGTAAGCTGGGCAACTTCTCCCTTCGCGTTGATACTTAATTTCTGCCGCAGGTTACCGGTGGCCACCGAGGTTACCACCTTTGCAATACCACGCACCTGTCCGGTGAGGTTAGAGGCCATCATATTCACCGAATCGGTAAGGTCCTTCCAGGTTCCTCCCACGCCTTTTACTTCGGCCTGGCCACCCAGTTTACCGTCGGTACCCACCTCCCGGGCTACCCTGGTTACCTCAAAGGCAAAGGAGTTGAGCTGTTCCACCATGGTATTGATGGTATTTTTCAGGTCAAGGATCTCTCCTTTAACATCGATGGCCACAGTTTTCGACAGGTCACCACTGGCCACCGCCTTGGTAACCTCCGCGATGTTTCGCACCTGGTCGGTAAGGTTGCCGGTCATCTGGTTTACCGAATCGGTAAGGTCTTTCCAGGTGCCCGCTACCCCGGGAACGAATGCATAACCTCCGAGTTTACCATCGGTACCCACTTCGCGAGCAACCCGCGTAACCTCAGATGCAAAAGCCCTAAGCTGATCCACCATGGTATTGAGGGTTTCTTTAAGCTGCAGGATCTCACCCCGCACGTCTACCGTGATTTTCTTAGACATATCGCCATTGGCCACAGCCACGGCCACTTCCGCGATGTTACGCACCTGGTCGGTCAGGTTACCTGCCATCTGATTTACCGAGTCGGTCAGGTCCTTCCAGGTTCCGGCTACACCGGGTACATTTGCCTGTCCTCCCAGCTTTCCTTCCGTTCCCACCTCGCGGGCAACACGGGTAACCTCGGAGGCAAAACCACGAAGCTGGTCCACCATGGTATTGATAGTATTTTTTAATTCGAGGATTTCTCCTTTTACATCCACCGCAATTTTTCTTGAGAGGTCGCCATTCGCCACCGCGGTCGTCACCTCCGCGATATTCCGCACCTGCGAGGTCAGGTTCGATGCCATTTTATTCACCGAATCGGTGAGGTCTTTCCAGGTACCTCCAACGCCGGGTACATCGGCCTGTCCGCCCAGTTTTCCTTCCGAACCCACCTCCCGGGCTACCCTGGTTACCTCTGAACCGAATGAGTTCAGCTGATCCACCATGCTATTGATGGTATTTTTCAATTCCAGAATTTCCCCTTTTACATCTACGGTAATCTTGCGCGACAGGTCTCCCCGGGCCACAGCGGTCGTCACCTCGGCAATATTCCGCACCTGGCCGGTCAGGTTGCTGGCCATCTGGTTTACCGAATCGGTCAGGTCTTTCCAAACACCGCCCACATCTTCCACTGTTGCCTGTCCACCCAGTTTTCCTTCTGACCCTACCTCCCGGGCAACCCTTGTTACCTCCGACCCAAAGGAATTGAGCTGATCCACCATTGTGTTGATGGTATTTTTCAGTTCCAGAATTTCGCCTTTTACATCCACGGTAATTTTGCGGGACAGGTCGCCATTTGCCACGGCAGTGGTCACCTCCGCGATATTCCGCACCTGCGAGGTCAGGTTCGATGCCATTTTATTCACGGAGTCGGTGAGGTCTTTCCAGGTTCCTCCAACGCCGGGTACATCTGCCTGTCCGCCCAGTTTTCCCTCCGAACCTACCTCCCGGGCAACCCTGGTAACCTCCGACCCAAAGGAATTGAGCTGATCCACCATGGTATTGATGGTGTTTTTCAATTCCAGAATTTCGCCTTTTACATCCACGGTAATTTTGCGCGACAGGTCGCCCTTCGCCACGGCTGTGGTTACCTCGGCGATATTCCGCACCTGTCCGGTCAGGTTTCCGGCCATACCATTCACAGAGTCGGTGAGGTCTTTCCATGTTCCGGCAACCCCTTTTACCTGTGCCTGTCCACCCAGTTTACCTTCGGTACCAACTTCAAGAGCCACCCGCGTAACTTCCGAGGAGAAGGAATTGAGCTGATCCACCATGGTGTTGATGGTATCTTTCAATTCCAGGATCTCTCCTTTAACATCAACTGTAATTTTACGGGACAGATCGCCCTTTGCTACCGCGGTAGTCACCTCGGCAATATTCCGAACCTGCGCGGTGAGGTTGCTTCCCATCTGGTTTACCGAATCGGTAAGGTCTTTCCATACTCCGCCTACACCTTTTACCTTGGCCTGTCCACCCAGTTTACCTTCAGATCCCACCTCCCGGGCCACCCGGGTTACCTCAGCGGAAAAGGAGTTGAGCTGGTCAACCATGGTGTTGATGGTATTCTTCAGTTCGAGGATCTCTCCCTTAACATCCACAGTGATCTGCCGCGACAGGTCGCCTTTTGCCACCGCTGTGGTTACCTCCGCGATATTCCGTACCTGGCCGGTGAGGTTACTGGCCATCTGATTTACCGAATCGGTAAGGTCTTTCCAGGTTCCGGCAACCCCTTTAACCTGGGCCTGACCACCGAGTTTTCCTTCGGTACCTACCTCCAGGGCCACCCGGGTAACCTCCGATGAAAAGGAATTAAGCTGATCCACCATGGTATTGATGGTATTCTTCAATTCAAGGATCTCTCCTTTAACATCCACCGTAATTTTTTTCGACAGGTCGCCTTTTGCCACCGCGGTAGTCACCTCGGCGATATTCCGCACCTGCGCGGTGAGGTTACTACCCATCTGATTTACGGAATCCGTAAGGTCTTTCCATACACCGGCCACCCCTTTAACCTTTGCCTGCCCGCCGAGTTTGCCTTCCGAACCCACCTCCCGGGCCACCCGGGTTACCTCCATAGAAAAGAGGTTTAGCTGTTCCACCATGTCATTCACTTCCCGCGCAATCCGCGCGAACTCGCCCTGCAATTCATGGGTTCCAATCTTAAGGGGCATCTCCTGCAACAGGTTACCGCGGGCAACGGAACTGATCACATGGGCGATTTCAATGGTGGGATGCACGAGGTCACTGATCAGCTCATTCAATGCTTCAACCCCCTTACTCCAGTCTCCCCGGGCAGGCGGCACCTCAATGCGCTGGGTAAGCCGGCCTTCTTTGCCGATGATTTTACCGGCGCGGGTGAACTCGTTCATCATTTGCTGGTTCATGGAAATGATGTCGTTGAGCGTATCATATATCTTACCATTCAAACCGGTTTCATCCACCGGCATCCGGGCTGAAAAATCTCCGTTCTTCACCCGGATAAGCACTTCCAGTAATTCACGCTGATTTAAAGAATCCACATCAGCCACCAACGCGGCGGACTGATCCTCCCCGTTACGACTGTTGGTGGCGGTCTTGCTGATCTTACCGGAAGAAATGGCGGACTGGTTTCTTTTTGTTGTCATAGTTGGAATTTGTTAAATACCGGTTTGAGGGAGTGGCAATTTAGGTTATAATAGGTTAACAGCTAAGACTGGGCACATGATTTTTACCGACGCCGGAGTATTTTTCAAATGGTACGATTATGCTTTATTTTTCGTTATAGCTCTGCCGATGGCTTTTACCCGTTGTATCTTTGACCGGGATCCACCAATATGTACATGAGCAGAATATATACAAGTCAGCAGCAGAGTCGCGACCCGTTACAGCAGCTTCAGAATTCTTCCCGAGCGGTAACAGGTAAGACCAAACTATATCTGATCCTGAGTTTCTTTATACTGATATCAGGCATATTGATTTCCTGTAATGATACTAATCCACAGGTTCCTGAAAAAAGGGATACGGGTATTACGGTCCAGAACAGCTACTCCAGCCTTTTTTTCGACAGCCTCCAACTTGAAAAGTACATCCGGGATCATCGCGTTCAGCCGGAGGCAGAGCTGCTTATGCGCGATTTCTATAATGTCCGGAATTTCCAGTACGCCTGGTTTGATAAGAATGGATTCAATGAACAGGCCCTGAATTTCTGGAACCTGCAGCGAAGTTATATGCAGTTGTACCGCGACAGCAGCATCTACAATCCGGTGATCGAAATGCTTGCCGACAGCGTGGAAGTTGCCGGCAAGAATATATTCTTTCCGGATTCTCTGCGCATACTGTACGAATTTGAGCAAACCCGCCATTTTTACGCATACGCATCAAGGGCTTACCAGGGTAACAACGCGCTTGATCCTAAAGAATTGAAATGGTTTATTCCCCGCAGAAAAGTGTCGATAACCGCCATGCTCGATTCGCTCGTTGCCAATAAAGGTCGCAATATTCAGTCCTATGAGCCGGTATCCCTTCAATACAGTCGGCTTCGCGAATACCTTCATCAATATTGCGCGATTCGTGACATAGGAGGCTGGGGTGAGCTGCACACGGAAAAGAAAAAAATCCGCGCGGGCGATACAGCTCAGGAGCTGATCTGGATCAGGAACCGGCTATATATGTCGGGCGATCTTGAATATGCAGATTCTACAACTGACTATACGCCTGAACTGGAGGAGGCCGTAAAGCGTTTTCAGCGCCGGCATGGGTTGAAAAATGATGGGGTGATAGGCGCCGGTACGATCCGACAGATGAACCGGCCGGTTGATGCACTGATTAAACAGATCCTGATTAATATGGAACGGCAGCGCTGGCTTCCCCGGCATGAAACGGGTGACTACCTGCTGGTGAATATCCCTGAATACCGTTTGCATTTATTTGAAAACGGCAAACATATCGGCCGTATGAACGTAGTGGTTGGCAGTACGCAACACAATACGGTTATTTTCACCGACAAACTGAAATATGTGGTGTTCAGTCCCTACTGGAATGTGCCGCCGGGAATTCTAAAAAATGAAGTGTTGCCGGGTATTGCGCGAGATCCGAATTACCTGGCCCGGCACAATATGGAATGGCATAACGGTACGGTTCGTCAAAAACCTGGTATTAATAATTCACTTGGACTGGTAAAATTTCTTTTTCCGAACAGCTATAATATTTATCTGCACGATACGCCGTCGAAGAGCCTGTTTAATGAAGATGCCCGTGCGTTCAGTCATGGCTGCATACGCGTAGCAGAACCCATGCGGCTGGCCGAATGGATCTTACGGTACGATACCAGTTGGACAAGGGAAAAGATGACGCAGGCTATGCATGCCGGTAAGGAACGGTTTGTACCGGTCAGGCAGGAGATACCGGTCATCATCGGGTATTTTACGAGCTGGGTTGATGCCGACGGACTGATTCAGTTTCGCAATGATGTGTATGGACATGATGCGGTGATGGGCAGGAGACTTTTCAGTGAAGAATAATCAGGACCTGCTCCACGAGTTGATGAATCCGGCGAGAGCGGCGGGCGCCAAAATCAGATCAGGTGGGTGGAATTTTATCGCGTATTGTGGCATATAGTCAACGTCGGCCGTAGCGGGGTCCTGAACAATGGTTTTGCCCCCCACGTTGCTTACAGCAACCAGGCCGGAAGCGCCATCATTATTTGCTCCGGAGAGCAGGATAGCGGCAAGGTCTGCTCCATACACGTCTGCTGCAGATTCGAAGCTCACGTCTATGCTTGGACGTGAGAAATTCACTTTTTCAGAATAATCGAGTGAAAAACTGTGGTCTCTTTCGAAGAGCAGGTGATAATCCGCGGGAGCGATATAGATATGACCGCTGCAAATGGCTTCTTTTTCCTCTGCTTCAATCACCGGAAGCGTTGTTTTACGGGATAGAATATCTGCCAGTGA
>JAEYRC010000374.1 GCA_023409675.1 Bacteroidota bacterium | reverse complement strand
TTCAATGCGAGCCCTGAGAAATGTCAGGGTGGTTGCTAAGCGATTCCTAAAAGTCGAACGAACATTCACCAATAACCAGGGTCAGTTTTTTATTAATAAGGAATTTAATAAAGTAAATATAGTTGTTAAATTCAAAAATGATCAGGCTTTGGTAAAGGCTTTACGTAGGGCACGTTTATGGCAAATACTTTTCCCGGTCGAAAGGAATCTTGGAAAGTTCAGGGGAAATCTGAATAATCAGTTTTTCAATATTACGTATACTGCTGATGCCCGAACTGACGGGGCAAGACAATGGGCAGCAGCAACGGTTCATAATAATGTACAGGAATTTCGTGATTTCGCCATTCAGCAAAATATTGGTTTACCGCCCAATAATCTTCAGATACTTTTGACCAACTGGAGAGATCAAGGTGTGGCTGGTGCCGCCCCGATGTTTTCAAGACGATTCTGGCCATCCCTGCCTTCCCAATTTATTGCTTTGTTCGTCATAAACGATTTTAGTGTCGTGGCGGGAGGATTGATTCACCTTACCACAGTTCTTCGATCGGAAATAGATATCACCGCAGGGTACAATTTAGGAGATATTGATATCACTGCTGATTCCG
The DNA here is from genome assembly GCA_023409675.1 of Bacteroidota bacterium. Lineage (GTDB taxonomy): Bacteria > Bacteroidota > Bacteroidia > Chitinophagales > Chitinophagaceae > Flavitalea. Next base: position 3,231 of record JAEYRC010000374.1, on the reverse strand, counting down.
AGCAAATAAGTGAAACACTGTTTCATGAACAGGCCCATGCGGCGCACTATAATAAAGTCGGTAATTCCTGGTATACCAGTTTTGTAAATGCAGAGCTTTCAGAAATGCTTACAGCCCAGCGCCCTTATGGAAACGGAACAAACTCAAATTCCCCAATAATTGCCCTGGGTGAGAGTTGGGCCTATCATACAGGGCATTTTATGGCGGATATGAAATATGGAGCTAATAGTGCGGGTGCAAGGGAACAGGGCATATTTTACGGAAATGGACCCATATTTGAAGGCATTTTCGAGGTAGCCAACACTGGTTTGAATGCGCATTTGAATTTGTTGGAGGATTTTAGTCCAAATAGGATAAATGACGATTTTCCATGGATTCCTCAAGGACTTTTTTATGATTTAATGGATACACGAAATGATGCGACCGCTACCCCAATTCGTGTCAACTTAGTTGATAATGTATTCGGATACACAAATCAACAATTTTTCAACGCACTTGATGCTGATATTTCTTCGCTACCCATCTACCGCTCGCGGCTACTGAATGAGAATGGAAATAACCAGGCTGCCGGTGTAACCTCAATTTTTAATTTTTATGGATACTAGAAAAATTAAATTATTGGTATTATTGATCATTGCTATGTCTTGTCTTCAGTTTCAATGCCGAAGAATATTTGGTTGTACCGAACAAAAGTACAGTTTCAATCTACCGATCGTCGCATACCCTGACAAAGAAGAGGTACTTGTGGGAGACACCCTTTGGTTTGAGATAAAGCATAGCATTTTATTAACTGACCATATAACTGGCGAAATTTTAGATTACAGCGGTGCAGCGAATCTAGGATCGGCAATTGAATTCAGTAAGTTGACCGACACATTATTTTCAATAAAATCAGTGCAAAAATTTGATTATATTTTAGAAAAAGGGGTTGATGTAGGCAGAAGTTTTGATTTGGAACGCTTAAAGGAGTACTTATTCGTAGAGGAAGATGGTTACTACCTTTTCAAACTTGGAATTGTACCTAAAGAACCGGGTATTTATCTTGTCTTGTTTAGCAGCGCGAAAGATGTATATCGACATAAAGATGAATGTACTAAAGCAAGTTTTGAGATGGCGTTTTTTAACACCGATCAGCATTATCCGTTGAACCCAAATTATAGGGGAGGAAATCTTGTTGGCCGTGATTATTATTTTTCAGTTAAATAAGACTTGATTTGGCCTTGAAAGGTTTTTTGTCGGGCTAGCAGCTTCGATCAATATCTACAAAGGCTCAGAAGAGAACGGCAGCTATGTTTTTAAACTTGGTATTAAACCTAAAGAATCAGGAACTTACCGTATTCTTTTTAGCCGGGCTGCTAATGTTTTTCGCCATAATGATCGATTCACTAAGGCAGCCTTTAGTTTGAATTTTGAAGATACGGATCAGCATTATCCACTTAACCCCAATTATCAGGGAGGTGATTTATTAGGCGGAGATTATTATTTTGAAGTGAAGTGATGACATTCACCCGATGTGCATATACTATGAAAAATACACAACTATTCATTTTACTGCTTCTCGGCCTCTCCTGCATGCAATTTCAGTGTGAACGGAGATTCGATTGTGCTGAAAACCGCTATAGTTTTGGAATGGGTGTCCGTGCATATCCTGATAGTGATAGTATAAAAATAGGCGACACTATTTGGTTGGAAATAAATGAAGCTACAACCCTCAAAGATTTTCGAACAGACCAAATGATTGATTACAGTAAAGCTGCCAATCTTGGCAGCAATATTAGTTTTAGCCAATTGTCAGCCGATAGCCAATTTACGATTCAGGCTGTGCATAAATTTGATTTCCATCTTATAGAAGGTATCCCAACAGCAAGTACAAATGATAATCTATATAAGGAATATCTTTTTAATGAAAGAAACGGGTATTATAAGTTCAAATTAGGAGTTGTTCCAAAGCAGAAAGGTCTATATGTAATTGTATTCGGTAATGCTGCAAATGTTTATAGAAAAACTGATAAATGCACTAAGGCAGGTTTTGGAATTAATTTTAAAGAAACCGACCAGCATTATTATTTTCATCCAGGTTATATACCGGGAACATCACCTGTTGGGGGAGATTATTATTTTAAAGTAGTAAATTGATTCGACTTCATGGAGTTGATATATTTAAACCGTTAAAACGGTTTTTTGAGATTCATGTATTTCTAACCCACGGTTGAAACCGTGGGTTGAGGAATTCTTATTGCAGATTTTAAGCGAATCAAAAATTCCTTGAAATAAAAATACATTTCCCGCAGATCAGCGCAGATTGGAACTTAGAATACGCAGATACCAATTACTGTATTTATCAGCGAAGATCTGCGCTTTAATCTGCGAAAATCCGCGGGAACTTTTTCCCCGTAATTCGTAATTGACAATTCGTAATTAACCCCAAACTACATCATCTTAAACGACTCCAGAAATTTCGTATTGAAATCGCCCTTTCTGAAAGCTTCGTTCTTCATCAATTGAAGATGGAAAGGGATGGTTGTTTTTATTCCCTCAATCACATACTCACTCAGCGCGCGATGCATGGTATTGATCGCTTCCTCACGGGTACGGGCAACCGCAATGATCTTGGCGATCATCGAATCGTAATAGGGCGGAATAACATAACCCGCATATACATGCGAATCGACCCGAATTCCATGACCCCCGGGTTGATGTAATACAGTGATCTTTCCCGGTGAAGGCCGGAAATCATTATAGGGGTCTTCGGCATTGATACGGCACTCGATTGCATGACCAACAGGTTCATAATCCTGTCCGCTGATGGGTTCGCCTGCGGCGATTTTAATCTGTTCCTTGATCAGGTCGAAATTGGTGACTTCTTCCGTAACGCAGTGTTCAACCTGGATCCGGGTATTCATTTCCATGAAATAGAAATTGCGGTGTTTATCAACCAGAAATTCGATTGTTCCCACGCTTTCGTAGCCAATAGCCGAAGCGGCTTTCTTGGCAGCCTCTCCCATCCGTTGCCGCAGTTCGGGCGTCATAAAAGGAGAAGGCGATTCTTCCAGCAGTTTTTGATGGCGGCGCTGGATAGAACAATCGCGTTCGCTGAGGTGACAAACCTTTCCGTAGCGGTCACCGGCCACCTGGATCTCGATATGCCGGGGCTCCTCCACGAATTTCTCCATATAAATCCCATCATTCTTAAATGATGCGGCGGCTTCAGCTTTAGCATTGTTGTACGAC
>JAEYRC010000325.1 GCA_023409675.1 Bacteroidota bacterium | reverse complement strand
CTGCCATATATTGAGAGGATCAGGTCAGACGATAACCCGTCTTTTCGGGTAAGGATACGCGTTTCCCCGTTTCGGATATGGTGAATACCTCTTCCTGCTGTACCGACCCAAATATCACCCTCAGGATGCTGGTATACCGGCAGCGTGATACGATCTGAAAGTTTTGTTTCAGCAGGCGCAGTGCCGATGAGGCCTGGCTTAACCAGAACAAGACCGGTAGAGTTTGTTCCGAGCCATATCATTTTTTCATTCACCGCAAATATGGAACGGATCCCATCATGGGCAACCATATCCTGCCGGGGGGAGATCAGGGAATCTGATCGCAAAAGCTGGTAGCCGTTACTGCGGTATCCGATCCATAAGGTATTATCCGTATCAGCCATAGCCAGGCTTCCGATATAATTTTCCTTCAATCCATTTTGGGTAGAATAAATGACAGTATCTCCGGAAATATGAAACAGGCCTTTAGAGGCTGTACCAATCCATAAAGCACCAGAACGATCTTTCAGCATGGTCGTAACTGCCATACTGTCGAAACGGGCAATACGCCTGGGATATTCATTCGGACTGGCAAGTGTAAACAATCCCTGTGTGGTGCCGATCAGCACCTGACCATTATACAACAGCATAGATTCTATAGAATTTACGGCAGTATGCTGCCAGTTGCGGTACGCGTAGATGGAATCCTTTTCCAGATAAAACAGCTCTCCTGTATTCGTACCGATCCAGATGCGGCCAGCCTGGTCGCGTTCCAGACATTTGATCCATCCGCCACCGATGCGTCGGCTCATATCCCATTCCCGCCGCTGCTGCTTACCGATCAGCAACAACGAAGTGCGTCCTGAAGCCCAAATCCCTTCCGGGGATGATATCAGGTCATAATATGCGTTGGAAGTTAAATTTGCGCTGGTACTATTATTAATGATCTGGAAATTCGCTCCGTCGAATCGAAATAAGCCGTCTTCGGTGGCGCCCCACAAAAAACCTTCTTTATCTCTGGTGATATCGAAAACTGAATTTTGAGGCAAACCGGATTTATTGTTCCAGTTCTGGTAAATAAAATTAAGGGAATCAGTCTCAGGAGTGGATGACTGAGCAAATCCGGCAGGAGGCAAAAAGGCTACTACGAACAGGGTAACCAGCATTAATAGCAAGCTCCGCCGGCTACACTTCGGCATCGAGATTCTAACCATTCGCCTTAATAAGAATTTAGGGGTTAATCCAAATGAAGTACGCCTTCACAGAATACCTATGCAAAATAAGTTTCCCCGCGTGAATTCATTCAGGACTTCACCAATACTTTTTTTTGCTAATAATTTCTACTTAGTTAACGTATATTCTCCATATTATTGTTGATGCAGAAAAATTTGAACGCGTTGCTGAAGCTGAGCGTTCTATCCTTTGCGATGAAAGCCCTTTCTTTGCTCCACGCAACTGGAAGAAGCATGCGCCTGAAGTCCGAACCCAACGGTTGAGCGCCTACTCTTGAAGCGGGAACCTATTTCGTATATTGCAGCATAACCATAATCAACCTATATGGATATTGACAAACTGAAAAATATTTTTCCAAATCTGGAAGAAGCCCTGTATGCCGAGATCGCTGAACACGGAACCCTGCGTGAATTTGAAGCCGGGGAAACGGTGTTGAAGGTCGGTCAGACCATACGTTCAGCAATATTGCTGGTTGATGGCATCATTAAATTATATCGTGAAGACGAAGAAGGGCGGGAATTTTTCATATATCACCTCAATCCGGGGCAGGCATGTTCATTGTCGCTTGTCTGCGCATTCAAGCATGAAACCAGTGAGGTTCTCGCAAAAACCCTGACCAGGGCCACTATATTATCTATTCCACTCAACCTTATGGAAAAGTGGATGGCCAACTATCAAAGCTGGTACCAGTTTGTTATAACCAATTACCGCGATCGTTTTGAGGAACTGCTAAAAACCATTGATGCCATCGCGTTTTCCAATATGGATGAACGCCTTGAATATTACCTCAAAAAACAGGTTGAACAATTGGGACCTACCCTGAAAATGACCCACCAGGAAATAGCCAATGACCTTAATACTTCAAGGGAAGTTATCAGCCGGCTACTTAAAAAAATGGAATCACGAAACTGGCTCATACTCAACAGGAATTCTCTGGAATGGCTCAAAAAGGATTAACTTCCGGAAGCAGGAATAAAGAACATGGTGATTAATATCACCTTCCAGGCAATGGTTGAAGCCCAATTTTGCGCTCATGAAAATCGGGCGTATTGTATTGTTAATGATTCCGGTATATTTCTTTTCCCTGCACGTATTGAAAGCACAGCCAGATGCCCAATGGTTCAAACTGTCTGCATCGAATAAACTGAATGAACGGCATGCGATAGCGGCTGATGTGCAGTTCAGGATAGGAAGATCCGGTGACGGCGCACGTGATGAAGCGGGATTCAATACCCTTAAAAGCGCCAGGTTATGGTATTATTACAGTCTTCCGGGTAAATTTACCCTCATTGCCTCACCCATAGCCCTGTTCAGTTCAGGAAAGCCAGCGGAAAATGCTGGAGTATCGAATGAGTACAGGGGTATCCGGGAAAATTCCGCTTGCTTCAGTAAGTACCGACCACCGGATGTTATATGAATATTCGGTCCTGTCATTTCCCGGCAACCACACCCGCAGAAGACAGCGCTACCGGTTGAAAAACCATGCTCAGCTCACCCTGCTGAATGTTAAAAATTCATCAATTGACTATGCAGTATCGTCGGAACTATTTTTCAAAACAGAAGCCCGCAACTATAGCTTCGACCAGTACCGCATTGCTTCCGGATTGCATTGGAAAACCCTGTCGAATGATATTAGCGTTCACTTTCAGGTGAATATTTTCCATCCATCTGTGGCCGTTCAGCAGCAGCAGCATATTCTGATGAGCTGGCATCATAATCTGTAATAATCCCTACAGGATGTTAATGGTAAAGGAGTGTAACAATAGTCACTCAATAGCCTTTGCGGTCAGTTTAGTTTTGAAGCAGTCACAGCATCAGGAGCTTTATTTTCTGAACATAAAAACAAGTCTATGGATGAACAGCAATCAAGACGGAACTTTTTGAAATTTTCCACACTGGCCGGCTTAGGCCTTACGATAAATCCATTATCAGGACATACCAGCTCTGATGATGAAGCGTCATTCATTCCGCGTAAGCTTAATAAAGGGGAGGAGCGGATTACGTTGCTCCAAACCACAGATGTGCATTGCCAGCTACACGCGCATGATGAACTATTCTGGGAAAACAATCAGACCGTTTTTCGTAAAAACGGTGGGTATGGTAACCTGGCAACCTATTTTAAAAAAGCCCGGAAGGCAAATCCCAATACGTTTATTATTGATACGGGCGACATGTTCCAGGGTAGTCAGCTCAGCGTAGAAACCACGGGAAGAGCATTGATTCCGGTATTAAACGGCCTGGGGTATAATCTTTACATCCCCGGCAACTGGGAGGTCGTCTACAATAAATCGAATATGATGAAGCTGATGGGTGGCCTTCATGCACCCACCATCTGCAGTAATATGTATCATGATACAGGTGATGGCAGCAAAGGCGATTTTATCTTTCCCCCCTATTATACATGGCATGCAGCAGGAGTGAAGATTGGTTTCCTGGCCTATACAGATCCCCTGGTGCCGATAAGGCAGTCGCCTGATTACAGTAAAGGCATTGTATACACTCACCCTGAAGAAAACCTGGCGAAATATGTTAAGATCCTGCGCGAACAGGAACAATGTGATTTTGTAATCCTGCTATCACATCTCGGGCTGTCGCAGCAACTTGCCCTGGCCGATCATGAATCCGCTAAGGGTATAGACTATATTTTCGGTGGCGACACCCATGAACGGGTGCGCAAACCCATTCAGGGCAAATACTGTAAAGTGGTTGAACCCGGGGCTTTCGGTTCCTTTGTAGGACGCCTTGACCTGATCGTTGAAAACGGAAAAATTGTTGGTGAAGAATATGTTCTCGATGAAGTAAATGACAGCAGGTTTAAGGCCGACCGGGCTGTGGAAGAAATCATTGCCCGTAATGAACAGCCCTTTTCAGCAGATATTACCCGCATTGTCGGCTACAGTACGATACCACTCTACCGGTATTTTGTTGTAGAGAATCCCATCGATACTTTGGTCATTGATGCGCTGATGTGGAAGATCAAACCGGATATTGTTCTTTCCAACGGTTTCCGTTTTTGCCCGCCCAACAGTACGCGCGATGCCACGGGGAATATCCCCATCACGCGGGGATATGTATACGATATGCTTCCCGTTGATTCGGTTGTACGTACAGGAAAGGTCACGGGCCGTCAATTATGGAACTGGCTTGAAAAAGAACTGAACAATGTTTTCGCGAAAGATGCTTCAAAACGTTTAGGGGGATGGGTGGTGAAATTTAAAGGCATGGTGGTAGAATTTAAGGCCTTTGCAGCGTTTGGGGAACGCGTACAATCCGTAATGGTAAACGGAGAGCCTATAAATATGGAAAAAGTGTATTCTATAAGTGCGTGTGAACGGGAAGGCGATCCGCCGGATATGTTATGCCGCATGCCCAATGTGATGGATCCGGCCAATACACCCTATACACTTCACGATGTTATGCTGGAATACCTGGCAAAGAATTCTCCTGTAACGCCTGAGCCCGAAGGCAATGCGATAATTCTTGATGCACCCTCTACCATGCTTACACAGGTATATGGTGTCGATTATTCCTTTGAGTGATGCTTTAACGTTCAGTAACAACCGACGAATATTTTATGAATATACATCCGAAACACTTTTTAATTTTTCGCGTAACCACCAGCCTGATATTTCTGTATGCGGGATTCAATCACCTGTTGAATGCCGGGAAAGTGACTATGCGTCTGCAAAAGTCATGGATATACACACAACTGTCTTATCCGGATTTCTTTGCGGCTATGGTCTATATAAGCGGCGCCGGGATGATAACCGGTGCTTTATGGCTGATCTCCGGCTATAGAAGCCGCGCTGCAGCGGTAGTATTGCTTGCATTACTGGTTCCGGTCACCCTTGCGGTTCAGCTCGACAATGTTGCTGATCTCGGTCCTTTCTTTAAAAATGTCGCTATAGGTGGTGCGTTATTTTTCATCATTAATCAAAAAAAATATGAAACCGAAAATCTTGTTCATCGTAACAATAGTTTTACTGTTTAGCCAGGCGTTATCAGCCCAGCAAAATGACAGTTCCGATAAGGATAACCTTGTATTTCTGCTGAGAAAGCCTGAACATATCGGGCAGGCGCTGAAAACTATAGATCAGTTGTATTCCGGCAAATCGGATATCCGTCCGGGTAATATTGAAATCGTGGTATGCGGACAGGCGGTTACTACACTTACCGAAGCTCAGGCGGCGGAATGGGCAAAAAAGATTTCCGGTTTCCCTTCCGCATCTATCCTTGCGTGTGGATTATCAATGGCTAAATTCGGCGTTCCCAAAGACAAACTTGCTCCGGGCATTGGGTATATTGAAAATGGATTTATCCGGGCATTTGAATTACAGAAAAAAAACTACCTGTCGGTAGAGTTATAATTAAAGAATTGAATATACTGATATGAAATCTGCATGGTATTTAACTGTACTACTTTTGGCGATCACAGTGCTGGGTTGCAATGATAACAATTCCGCGGTGCCTGCTCCTGATGCAGCAGTGGTAAACAGTACGCCAATGGTACCAGCAATGCGCCTGACTGCCGCTGATGGTTCACTGCGAACATTAAACGAATTTACCGGCAAAAAGATATTCGTGAACCTTTGGGCAACCTGGTGCCCGCCCTGCCGGGCAGAAATTCCTTCGATAGAAGCCCTGAAAGCAACTGTTGATACGGGGAAGGTTGAATTTATTATGCTTTCTTTGGATGAGAATTTTGAACTGGCCAAAACTTTCGCACGGGAAAATTCTATGACAGCGTCGATTTATACCCCTGCGGATAATCTTCCATCCTTATTTCAGACAGAAGGCATTCCGGCCACATTCATTTTTAATGAACGGGGGGAGTTGATCCGGCAGCAACTCGGCGCCGCAGACTATAATACTCCCGAATACCGGGCATTGCTTGGCGGTCGATAGCCGATTTCGTTGAAATAAAAGAATATCTTTTTGGGCAGTAAAAGAAGCTACTGGAAGTTGTGTACAACGCTAAGGTAATCTACCAATGCCGCCGGACAGGGGAAAGGCTAAAGGGTGAATTCCACCTCGTGCACATGGGTAGTGAAGTATCTTTTGGGAAATTAGAACAAGATCCGGATCATACCAGGTATTGCTTCATCAGACGCATAAAAGATTCATATGCTTCAGTTCCCCCAGTTCAGTAATTTTACACCATGACCAATCCGTCGGCATATGACGAAAATGAACTTTTTCCGGCCGTGGCAAGAGGTGATGAACAAGCCTTCAGGCAATTGTTCACCTTCTGGCAGCCCTTTTTATCCGATCATATTCACCGGCTGACGGAAAGCCCCGAATTAACGGAAGAAATTGTTCATGACGTATTTTTAAAGATCTGGCAGTCCCGTGAAACATTGGAAGAAGTTCGCAGCTTTAAAGCATACCTGCTGGTGATTTCCAGAAATCATGCCCTCAATGCCCTTCAGAAAAAAGCCCGGGAGGCCCTATCCCTTCAGCAATATGAAAAGGATTTTCCGGTACTGCAGCAGGATGATCCTAAAAAATATTATTATACCCTGATCGATGAAGCCATTGATCAGTTGTCGCCCCGGCAGAAGGAAGTGTACCTGCTGATCCGCCATCAGCGCATGACCTACCAGCAGGCTGCCGCCAGCCTGGGAATTGGAAGAGAATCTATAAAATCCCACCTCGAAACTGCGGTGAAACACATCAGCCGTTTTGTAAAAAGTCGTATCGCACTGCTGCTCTTTCCCTGGATAGTACTATAATGCTGCATTCCCCGTAGTATTTTTCTGGCCGATCAGAACTTTAAGTTACGATTGCTCAGCCATCCCTCC
>JAEYRC010000173.1 GCA_023409675.1 Bacteroidota bacterium | reverse complement strand
GTGCCGCCACCCATACTTTTTTGGTGACAGGATCAAAGAGCACTGAAGGATCACCGATACCATTATTTTCATGCGGCGGGCCCATATCCATAATAATCTTCATGGGTTCCCAGGTACGTCCTCCATCTGTGCTTCGGCTCATGCCGACATCGATGTTCGCGGGCAGGTCACCGGAATGTTTATACCGGATATCATATACACTGATCAGGGTTCCATTATCTGTGGTGATGATGCCGGGGATCCGGTAGGTATGCACTTCGTCGTCCCAAGCCTTGCGAAGGGCTATACCCGTATACTGATCTGTTGAGCGGATGTTTTCAGGAGTAAGATTTTGTATGGCTTCTGTATGCACCTGGCTAACAGTCATGGAAATACGCTTATCCATGTCAGCATCATCTTTTAACAGGGCATTGATCCAGAAATAATGAATACCCGGGTTAAGTGTGATGGCAACAGGAATCTGTATACCTTCTTCTTCCGGATGGAATGTAGCCAGCAAACTGTCTTTACGGTAAACCCGGTCATTGCCGCTATAATACACTTCAAGAGATTGGACAGATGCCCCGGCATTATTGAAATTCCCGTCTAGTCCCGTGAGTTTAATGGCCTGATGACCGGCAGGCACAGAAACCTGTAATTGTAACACCGGATTCTGGTTACTGAAAGTCAGTAAGGGATTAACCGGGTAAAAAAGTTGAAGTTTCAAAGCACTTTCTGAAGAACTGGTTGCCTTCTGCTGCGATGAACAGCTATACAGCATCGATACTAGAAATAATAAACTGGTTATACGCATAGTTATATTTTTAGTGTTGATTTTAACTTTCGGTGTAATCGTTTACGCGGGGCCGGAGAAAACTAACCTGTACGATCAAGGCCAGCAATACAATGCCGGCTAAAAATGCAAAGTCCCTGCCCAGGTTACCGGCATCAGTGGATCGGCCAAGATAATCCGTTATGAATGCGCCAAAGAACACACCGGTCATATTCATCAAACCATAGGCTGTAGCCCGGTATTTTGAGGAAACGAACTGGCATAAAATAGGCATATTATTCGCATCGAACATCCCGAACCCGATCCCAAAGCAAGCTGCAGCGCTGATTATACTGAACAGGGAATCACCGAACCCTATAAACATCAATGCGGGAATGGTTAAGGCAATTCCTATCGCACTTGTATAAACGCGGCCCCGGATATTTTTCTGCACCCAACGGTCCGATAAAATTCCGCCCGTGATAACACCAATAAATGAAGAAATGGCAATGGTTATGGTCGATAAAGGCCCGGCAACGGCCATTTCAGTGCTAAGACTTTCCGCAAATAAGGTGGGTAGCCAGTTTTTAACTCCCCAGCCCGGCAAACTGGGAACAGCAAAGTAGAATAGAATAATCCAGAAGGATATGTTACTTAATAAAACCGCCAGCCCTTTGAATACAGAACTTCGCTTCACTGTTTCCGTTACGGATTTTAGTATAGGCTCGGCTTTCTTCTCCCGCAACAACAAGACCAGCACGAACGCGTATATAATTCCGGCGATACCGAAAGACCGAAATGCTGTTTGCCATGAAAACTGATCCGCAACGGTGGCGCCAAAACCACCGAGCGCCTGGCCCATATATAAGCCGGTCATATGGATTCCTATTGCCAGTGATCTTGTTTTGGAACTATGGAAATCCGCGATTAGTGATAATCCGGCGGGTATATAGAGCGCCTCACTAACACCCATGATTGCTCGCAGCCAGTACAACTGATCAAATGTTGTGGCATAGCCCATGGCAAAGGTTACCGCGGACCATACAAACAGGCTGATAACAATTAACCATTTCCGGTTGACCTTATCGGCGATCATTCCTGCCACCGGACTCATGAGGCCGTATATCCATAAAAAAACCGCCATCAGCCTGCCAAAATTGGCTGCCGATTCCAGTTCGACAATATCTCCTTCCATCGAAGGTTTCATGGTCGACAACATCTGCCGGTCGAGGTAGTTGAGCAAGGCTACAACCCATAAAAGGCCTACAAGTATCCAGGGATATTTTTTTGAATGGACCATACTATTGATTCAATACTGATGCTCTTTTCGTTTATTGTTCAGTCGGTTTACCCCGATAAATATTCGCTGTGCGTACTCCCGCCCGAACCTCGCCTGAAGGAATGATGATATTTCCCTTATACTGCAGGGCTGTTGTCGTAACCGGTGTATTAAACGGGAGCTGTGCCATTAGCTTCCATACTGAATTGGATTGATCATACATCAGTATCTCTCTGCTAAAGCCCGGATGAGCTTCCTGCAGCGCATTTTTCTCCCGCGTTAATGTTTGCTTACGGGCAGAATCACCTTCCTGCTGTATAGCCATGATCAGTTTTTCTGTACGATTAAACGTTTCTCCTTTGTCCCCTCCAAGCAGAAGCATCTGCTTATCCAGCACAATCCCGGTTCCTGCAGCAAGGGGGTACGGAAGTGATGTAAATGCTTCCCACCTGTCTTCGGCTATATGGTATCGAAATACGGAACTGTAAAACTCACTGATAGCATTATCATTTTTCATTCTTCCTCCGCACAATAATAATTGCTGTTCACCAGGCACCTTCAGCAGAACCGCATGGGAAACCTTAACAGGCAATGCTGCCCGTGCAATCCATCCGGCCTCCGGATTATCCAGATCCAGCATATAGAAATTACCGGAACTGGCCACTTGATTTTCGCCGCCAGCAATATAAATGCGGCTGCCAAAGCAAGCTGCAGTTGCATTTGCGAGAGGCTCTGGCAAATCGGGCAGAGTATCTATAGTTAGTGCTGCTGAAGGATCACTGACTATCCGTAAGACTTTACTGCTGATGCCGTCCTGGTTTTCTCCTCCCGCCACAATGATACCCCTGTCGGTGGAGCAATTTGCCGGATAGGCAAGCTCGAAGGGCAGTTCAGCGGTATTATCGATCAATATCCACTCGTCAGCGTCCTGCTTATAAAGGTATACTTTACGATGATATACTTTTTTTCCACCATCCCAGGGCATGGCATCGGGGAAATTGGCACCCCCGGCAATAACCAACACATTGTTGTGCATGCCGGTTACCGGTCCGGCCACACCAACTGCAGTATCCTGAGGTGATTCAGCGGGTAGTTTTGCAGCGATATTCCATTGCATAGCTGTAACCTGGTTTGAGCTTGTGCGGCATGCCGACACCATGATGAATAATAGAAG